>JALHPH010000036.1 GCA_022842565.1 Fimbriimonadaceae bacterium | reverse complement strand
CGGCAGCTGGCGGAGCGTTCGGAGAGCTTTTCACCCTTCCCTGGTTCAATATCATGCTGGGGCTGCTGATGATCGTGCTGGCCCTCTCGATGTTTGACATCTACCAAATCGGACTGCCCTCGTTCGTTAGCAAGCAGCTGAAAGGGCGATCTGGTCCCGTGGGTAGCCTCATCATGGGGCTGTTTGTCGGTTTCGCGGCTGCGCCATGCGCCGGTCCGTTCATTGCCGCCATTTTCATCGAAGTCGCCAAGCTGCAAAGCATCGGCGTGGGCATGGGCGTGTTCATGCTCATTGGCATCGGAATCGGCTTGCCCTATGTGGCGCTCTCCGCACTCGCCGTCGGAGCTAAAGACCTTCCCAAATCGGGCACCTGGATGAAGGCGGTGAAGGCCGCTATGGGCATCCTGGTCATCTATTTCGGCGTCGATTACCTCATCAAGGGCCTGCCACAAGTGTTCACGGCCAGCAATATCCCCTGGACTTGGGTTGGGTTCTTCCTCCTTTCCGGCGTCTTCATGCTCATCTATGAAGCCAAGCACTCCGACGGCCGTGCCTGGGGGATCAAGGGCGCCGTGGCCATGGCGTGCGGCATCGCCATGGGTCAGGCGTTGGCCGGAACGGGCCCGAAAGTCGCTGGCGAAGAGATCGCCTGGACCAAGTTTGAAATCGCCAGCTTTGAAGCCGCCAAAGCTTCTGGTAAGCCGATCCTGATTGATGCAACCGCCAACTGGTGCGCCGAATGCAAGGTCATCGAGGCAAAGGTCTTTAACACTCCCGAGGGTCGCGAGTTGCTAAAGAATGCCGCAACGCTAAAGATCGACTGGAGCGTGGGCGTAGATCAACAATACAAGAAAATGACGCAGGACCAATTCGGCATCGTGGGCCTTCCCCACCTTGAGTTCTATTCGGCAGGCGGACAAAATCGACGCACGGTCAAGGCGCTTCACTCGGTGGAGGAGCTCCGCACGCTGCTCCAAGAATCGGGTGCCAAGCTGTGAGCACGATAAAAGTCGGCAATCTCACCATCGGCCCCGGACCGCTCACGTTGATCGCCGGGCCTTGCATGGCCGAGAGCATGGACCTATGCTTGGAGGTAGCCGAGCGCATGAAAGCAGTCTGCGCCCAGTTTGGCTTTCAGTACATCTTCAAAGCAAGCTACGACAAAGCGAACCGCACGAGCATCCACGGCACCCGCGGGCACGGAATGGAAGCGGGTCTTGAGACGCTGCAGCGTGTCGCGCTCACCTACGACCTTCCGACCACCACCGACATCCACCTGCCCGATCAAGCCGCACTGGCAGCAGCCACTGTCGATCTGCTTCAAATTCCGGCCTTCCTTTGTCGCCAATCCGACATCCTGGAGGCGGCGGCCGCGACCGGCAAGCCAGTCAATGTGAAGAAGGGCCAGTTCCTGGCCCCGTGGGACGCCAAGAACATCGTCGAAAAACTTTGCTCGTTCCAAGCAAATGGCATCATGCTCACCGAGCGCGGCACCAGCTTTGGCTACAACGCTCTCGTCGTCGATCTACCTGGCCTTGAGACAATGCGAGGGTTTGGTGTGCCGGTCTGCATGGATGCTACGCATAGCGCCCAGCGCCCCGGCGGGGCGGGCACATCCAGTGGAGGCAACCGTGATGCCATCCCCGCTTTGTGCCGAGCAGCAGTCGCCGTTGGCATCGACGCGCTCTTCATGGAAGTCCATCCAGACCCCGATCGCGCGCTCAGCGACGCTGCAACACAATGGCCGCTGGGTAGGATCGAGGAGATCCTTGAGCCCGTCGCCAAACTTCACAGAACAGTTACCGGTATTTGATCCGTCAAGCATATTCGAGGGGCACAGAATTTTTTGTGCTCGCAACACTATGAAATTGACCCGTTGGTTCACGCTCCTTTTTGCGCTACTAGTTTCTCTTCTTAGCTTCGGTTGTGGCGGTTCGTCGGGTGCCACCACCGGCGGTGGGCGCACCGTGAACTTGTTTGTCTCTGATAGCTTCCGCGACGACTACGACCAAGTTTGGGGCACGGTCTACCGCGTCGAGGTGACGAATCCCGATGGCTCGTCTGACGTGCTCTATGAGAGCACGACTGGCCAAGTTTTCGACTTCAAGCGACTACGAGACGGCTCTGGCGCACGGTTTGCATTCTTGAACCAAGCCGACGTCTCGCCCGGACCGTGGAACAGAATTAGACTCACTCTCGGCTCGACGCTGCGCTGCGTCCCTGCAGGGCAAACCACGGCCACCGACCTCACCGTTGTAGGTGACGGCGCAGCCGTGGGCGGCCAAGTGACCGTGACACGGAATCTTCCCGCACCGAAGCTCTTCGTCGAAGACGAGAGTTTTGTCATTGATTTCGATCTTGCCAACTTTGTGGTCGCTGGAAGCAATGTGACCCCGAGCATCATCGAAGGTGACGACACTGGCATCGGTTCCCTGGGCCGACACGAGGACGACGACATCGAAGGAATTGTAAGTGGCATCGTCGGGACCGCCCCGAATCAAGAATTCGACTTGGACCTGGGCGGCTCTCGCTTTCTGCGGGTGAAGCTGAATTCAGGTACGACGATCCGAAACGAATCGGCATTCGGCAGCCCTACACTGACCAACGGCCGCAGAGTCGAAGTGACCGGCGTGTTCGAAACGGCAACCCAATCGCTCATTGCCCGCGACGTCAAGATTGAAGACGAGCAAGGTGACGACAGCCCAGAAATCAAGGGCTCTCCCCGTGACATTAACGCGCAAGCACGTACCTTCAAGGTGAATGTAACCTCCGTTTTCGGCTTCGTTCCCCCAGGAACCTTTGTCAATGTCGTCACAACGAATACGACTCGCTTCCTAAACGACAGCGGCCTGCAGATGACCGAGCAAGACTTCTACACTGGCCTCTTGGTTTCCGGGAATTCCGTGGAAGTCGAAGGCACCTACAACACCAACACGAACACCCTGACCGCCCGAAAGGCGAAGCTGGATGATGAGGACGACATGGCCAATGATGTGGAAGCAAATGGCTCAGTCATCACGGCCAGCAACACCGGAAGTATCATCACCATGAACGTCAGCAGTTTCTTCGGTTGGTCGTTCCCTGGTGGCAACCTGACGGTGAACCTGAACAGCAACACAACCTTCCGCGATGATAATGGCGAGACGATCTCCCGAGCCGACTTCTTCGGAGCGATTTCACAGGGGTCGCTCATCGAGGCAGAAGGAACGCTGGTGAACGGAAACACGATTCTGGCCAAAAAGTTGAAGCTCGACAACGACTAATCCAGAAAGATTCCGCATCCTGCGGGATATACTAGGGGACCTTGACCAAACGGTTAGGGTCCTCTATTCATTTTTCATGTCGCTCGATCCTCTGGAAGAAACCGCGCTCGAACGGAAATACTTGACTGCGCTCGCGAACGGCGACTCTTCCGCGATCGGCGGACTCCACGCCCTGTACGGCGAGAGGATTTTCCGGTACGCCTACCGCATGCTGGGCAATCGTACAGACGCTGAAGATGCCACCGCCGAGACATTTCTGCGTGTGCTGAAGCGAGCAGGCGAACTGCGAGCCGACGGGGCCTTTCGCACGTGGCTTTTTAGAATTACTCGGAATCTTTGTATCGACCGCATGCGTCAACATAAATTGCTGCAGCTCCCTCCGGACGCGCATTATGTGGGCCCAGAAGATAAAGCGGCAGTTAAAATCACCGTCCAACAGGCACTCGAAACTCTGACCCCAGAGTATCGCGAGCCCCTGATTCTGTGCGATCTTGAGGATGTTTCAGCCAAGGAAGCGGCAGAAATCCTGAAGATCACGGTCCCGGCACTCAAGTCCCGGCTCTACCGAGGGCGTCGTGCCCTCAGAGATAAGCTCGGAGGAGCTTTTGAACGAAAATGAACAGCGAAAATCTGTACCAGAAACTGGTCGACCTGTACGCAGGCGACGAATTGCCACAAGAGCTCATGGATGAGCTTGAAACGGCTGCCCTGTCCGACTCCAAATTAGCCTGGGAAATGCAAAGCCTGCGCACGGTTGTGCGGCATCTGCAATCCATTCCGGCCCCGACCGAGATAGAAACCTCGCTGCAAAATGTGTTGAATCGCCTGAAAGATGAAGGCGTGGATGTCGCCGCTCAAGAATCGAAGGTGGTTTACCTGCAGCACTACCTTCCCATTAGTGGATAATTAACTTAATCACCCCTTAGCACCGCCATGAAGCTGAACTGCTCCCGAAAAGACCTCGTTGACGCCATTGCGTTTGTATCGCCCGTCAGCGGCTCGCGCTCCCCGAATCCTGTGTTCCAGAGCATTCGGTTTCAAGCAGAGTCAGGGCAGCTACGGATCACCGCATGTAATGGCGAAGTCTGGGCGGAGCGTGTTTTCCAAGCAAACGTGGAAGATACCGGTTCGCTCTGCATCCAAGGCAAGGTGATTCAAGACCTCGTCACGCGACTCCCTGATGGAGTCGTCAACCTCGAAATCAACGAGCAAAACCTGGAACTGCGAGCGGGAGCCTCGGACTGGAAGCTCATGAGCTTCTCGGCCGATGGCTTCCCCTCCATCCCCGAAGTCGAGCCCAGCTCCAAGCTCACTCTTTCGCACACTGAGCTCACCGAAGCCATTGACGCAGTTGCTTATGCCGTGGCGGGCGACGAGGCCAGACAGGTTCTGACCGGCGTCATGATGCGCTACAACGGCAGCGAGCTTGTGATGGTGGCCACCGATACGCACCGGCTGGCGGTCACTCGACTTATCAAGGAAGGCATCGGTTCGTCCGTGAACGCTGTCGTGCCTGAAAAAGCCTTACGTCTTATCAAGAGCCTGCCCGTCGCCGGCGAAGAGATCATCTCGCTTGAGTTTGACGACGCTCGGTTGATTGTTCAAGTCGGGACGACAAAGGTCGTGGCCCAACTTCTGGCCGGCATCTTCCCGGATTGGGAGCGAGTGGTGCCTCAGCAGCACACCCGCACCTGGACCCTCGATCGCGCCGAGCTCATCGAAAACCTCCGCCGCGTTCAAATTCTTGCCCGCGATAGCGCCAATCGAGTCCGCTTTGGTGGCGGCACGGAAAGCGTGCTCATCACCGCGCGCAGCGAAGAAAAGGGCGAAGCCAAAGAAGAAGTGCCAGCGCTGATGGAGAACGGCGAAATCCAAATTGCTTTTAACGGCGAATATGTTCTGCAGGCAGTTGGCCAGCTCAGCGGCGACTCGGTCGTCGCTCAGATGACCGAACCCGGTCGAGCAGCCGTCTTCCGCCCCAGCTCCACCGAGGGCGCCGAGCGGTTCTGCGTCATCATGCCGATGGCTTGGAACTAAGCGCTTCCCTTCAATGTGGAAAACTTGCGGGTGCGAAGCCCCGCAGCGTGCCGTCCGTACTCCATAGCGCATGAAAATCAAGCGCATTCGTGTATTTGGTTTCAAGACATTTGCGGACCGGACTGAGTTTGATATCGATGCCGACCTCATCGCCATCGTTGGCCCCAATGGGTGCGGAAAATCGAACATCGTGGACGCCATTTTGTGGGGCCTGGGCGAACCCAACGCCCGGCACCTACGCGCTGCTACCAGCCAGGACGTCATCTTCAACGGCTCCGCCAAGCGAAAGCCACTCGGCTACGCCGAAGTCACCCTTATCTTTGACAACGAAGATGGATCGCTCCCCATCGCCAGCGCCGAAGTTGCCGTTTCGCGGCGTCTGACGCGAGCGGGCGAAAGCCACTATGCGATCAACAAGCGCGCTTGCCGCTTAAAGGACATCTTTGATCTGCTCGCCGATAGCGGCCTTGGGCGTTCCGGGTATGCCATTGTCAGTCAGCGGGAAATCGACCAAGCTCTAAGCGCCAGCGCCGAGGACCGCCGAGCTTGGCTCGACGAGGCAGCGGGCGTGCAACGTTTCCGCGCGAAGCGTGGGGATGCTCTGCGCCGCCTGGCCGAGAGCGACCAACACCTGGAGAGGCTCCACCGACTGCAGGCGGACTTAGCCACCCAGCGTGAGCCGCTTGAAGAAGAAGCCAAGCTCGCCGAGGAGTATTTGAGGCTGCGCGAAGCCCTTCAGCAGATCGAAACTGGGCTCCTCGCGCTCGATCTCAAGCATTGCGACACCGCGCTAGAGGCCTGCGTCACCCGCATTGAGCAAGGTACTCAGGCCATCGCCCGCGAAAACGAAGCGAGCGAGCGCATTCGAGTTGAATCCCGCATCCTTGGCGAAAACATCGCCGACTTGGAGCGCAAACAAGACGCTCTGCGCGAGCTGCGGCAATCGATGCTGAGTCAGGGCGAGAGGGCCTTTGGCGCGCTGCAACTTTCTCAGCAGCGGCTCGCCTCCCTTGATGAGCTAGAAGGCAACCTGCTCACCGAACTTGAGCGGCTCGCCATCACGGAGAAAGAAGCGGCCCAAGATGCGGAAATCGCGGCTAAAGAGCGATCAGAAGACCAGCGCCTGCTCGATGAGGTCTTGAACACCCGTGAGCTAGCCACCAGTTCGCTCGCTAAGGTCCAACGGGAGCTTCAAGAGATCGACCGCCTGCTCAGCTCGGCGCAGCAGGCAGCCGCTGAGCGGATCCGCCTTACCGAGCAAAAGCGTGCCGCCGAACACCGGCTTACCGAGCTCGACCAAGAGCGCGAAGGCATTGTCGTAGACCTGCCGGAACTCACCAAGGGTCTGGAAGAAACGGGGGCCCAATATGGTCTGCAAGAAAAAGCAGCCACGGAGGCGCTGCAACAGGTGCACGCAGCTCAAGAGCGGATCCAGGCGCTGGATCACGAAGTCGCCAAGCTCGAGACCGAGCGGCGCGCACTGCTGAGCAAGCATGCAGCCCTTGATGGCCGCCGCCGAGGCATCGAAGCGACGCTCGACAGCTTGGAGGGCCTCGGACAAGGTGCTCTCGCGGTCATGAGCTTGGTGCGTCACGGGGACCTTCCCGCGCACTACACGCCGGTTGGGCAGGCCATTGAGGCACCACGGCACTTGGCTGTGGCCATTGAGACCGCGCTTGGCGGCGCGGCGCACGATCTCATCGTCCCCTCCGATGCCGATGCCAAAGTCGCCATTGAGCACCTGAAAGCACGCCGGCTCGGTCGCGCGACTTTCCAGCCCCTCAATCTCGTTCGGCAGAACCGGCCAGCTGAGCTGAACGGGCTGCTCAGCAGGCCCGGCGTTATCGGCGTGGCCAGCGAGCAGGTCGAATGCGAGGTGGGTTTCCGACCCGTGATCGATTCCCTCCTTGGGCGCATCCTCATCGCCGAGACCCTTGATGCGGCGCTCGCGCTTGCGCGGACGAGCGGCTGGAGCCGGATCGTCACCCTCGATGGCGAAGTGGTCCATAGTGCCGGCGCAGTCAGCGGTGGCAAATCCCAGCGTCAAGGGACGGGGCTGGTTCAGCGCAAAGCCGAGCTCCGCGCGGTCGAAGAAGAGTTGGCCGCCCTGAGCCAGAGCGTCACACAAAAGGACACTCAGCGCTCTGCGCTCGCTGAACAGGAAGCAACGCTAAGGGCTGAGCTGCCCGATCTGCAAGCCAAGCACCGAGCGCTCCAATCCGAAGCGCAGGATGCCGAGAGTTGGCTTCGCAAGCTGCGCGACGAATTGCAGTCCACCGAGCGCGAGGCCCAAAGAATCGAGCGAGAAAGCGAGAAGCTGCGCGCCGTTAGGCAAGCTGAAGTCCCCGCCGAGATGGACGCGGCCGAACTACAGAACCGTCGCGACGCCTTGGTCGCCGAGCTTGCCAAGCAAGACCACGCCGCCCAGCACAGCATCCAGCGAGTCGCCGAACTGAGAGCGCGACTCGAACGCGCCAATCTGCGCCTTCGCGAAGCCGAGAAACGCCGCGACGACGTGCGTAACGGCCACCACCGCCGCGACCAGCGTCAAGCCACGATTGCACAGGACCGCGAGGCGCTCGCCCAAGCCATTACGGAGCAAAAAGCCACGCAAGCCAAGGCGGAACAGGAAGCCAAGAAGTTTGCAGAGGAGCTTGAGGTTGTGGCCTCCAAACGCCAAGGGATGCTGGAGCGCAGCCTGAACCTCGCGGAACAACTTCAAAAGAGTGACGGCACGACGCGCGCGCTCCAAGAGGGCCTGCGCTCTGCCGAGATTGAGCGTGCACGCACTGAAAGCAAACGCGCCGCAGCCGCGCAGAGGCTCTTGGAGGAATACGGAATGGAAGTCGAGGCCGCGCTCAGCTTGGCCGACGTCGCCGAAATCCCGGATGACGCACAACACGTCGTCGGCAAGATCCGCCGCGAGCTCAAAGGCCTCGGCCATCCGAACTTGGGCGCAATTGAGGCCTATCAAAAGCTGACCGAGCGATGGACTGAGCTGACTTTCCAACTGGAAGACCTTGAGGCCAGCCGCAAGGAAATTGACACGAGCATTAGTGAGCTGGACGCGCTGACGCGCGACCGTTTCTTGGACGCCTTTACACAGGTGAACGCCCAGTTCGGCGTCAGGTTCAACCAGCTTTTCGGCGGCGGCGAAGCTTCGCTCAGCCTCACCGACAACCTGAATCCGCTCACCAGCGGCGTTGAGATTGACCTCACGATTCCTGGCAAAAAGAAGCAGCGGCTGGAGCTTCTGAGCGGCGGCGAGCGCTCTCTTTGCGGCTGCGCGTTCCTGTTTGCACTGCTCAGCGTGAAGCCGAGCCCCTTGGTTGTGCTCGACGAGGTGGATGCACCGCTCGATGGTCGCAATGTGGAGCGGTATATCGACGTTCTGAAATCCTTCCAGGGCGTCACTCAATTCTTGGTCATCACGCACAACCCGGTGACCATCGAAGCCGCGCCGGTTTGGTTCGGCGTGACGATGCGCGAACCCGGGGTCACCACGATCCTTCCCTACACAGCCCCCAGCCAGCAAGGCGAATTGGTGGAAGCCGTAGTGCACAATGCCTTCTTGCAGCCGATCCAGAACAACTGACCTAGGTTCAATTTCGCGCTGAACTGGCCCAAACCGGTACACTTGTCCGCATGGACTTTGCCCTGACGCAAGAGCACGAACTGATCCGAGAATCAGCCTACAAGTTTGGCCAGAACGAGATATTGCCCGGACTCGCCGAGCGCGACCGCGAACACCGTTCTGACAAAAGCATGCTTGAAAAGTTGGGCGCAGCTGGTTTCCTGGGCGTCTGCGTCCCCGAAAAGCTCGGAGGGATGGGTGCCGACTACATCAGTCTCGGCCTCGCCTGCGAAGAGCTGGAGCGCGCGGATTCTACCGCGCGCGTCGCCATGAGCGTCCACGTGGGGCTGCACAGCATGACCCTGATGCAATGGGGCACCCCGGAGCAGCAACAACGCTGGTTGCCGGATTTGGCCAGCGGAAAGCGCTTTGCTGGCTTTGGATTAACCGAGCCGAACGCTGGCAGCGATGCCTCGAACCTGAAAACGGTCGCGACCAGGGACGGCGACCATTACGTCCTCAACGGCAGCAAGATTTGGATTAGCTTGGCCGACTATGCCGACCAGTTCTTGGTCGTGACTCGTCTCGCCAAGACCGACGCAAAAGCGCCTTTCGCGGCGTTCATCATTGACCGCACAACCCCAGGCTTCGGCAGCAATGCCATCAAGGGCAAGCTCGGCGTGCGTGCCGGC
>JALHPH010000035.1 GCA_022842565.1 Fimbriimonadaceae bacterium | reverse complement strand
TCCGCAGGTTGTCGGCAATCCCAAACGTTGCTGCATCAAGCACGCCGTTGTGGGGAGAGGATAGTCGGGGGTTTGCGTACAAAAGAGCAGGAAATCGATCGATTTACGATCGATACCATGTTCCGCAAACAGTTGCTCTGCCGCCGCGATGCCCAGATCGGACGCGCATTCGTGCGGGGCGGCGATGTAACGCTGAGCGATCCCAGTTTTGGAATAGATCAGCTCCATGTCCCAGCCGTCGAACTCCGACGCCAGCTGAGCGTTCGTTTCAATCTGGTCGGGAAAATGGACGGCAATGGGTCCTATTGCGGCGTACGGCACAAGCGATCCTTACTTACTCTCGGGCGACGGCAATCTCGCGGAAGAGGGCGAATTGGCCGACGACAGGGCCCGTCAACCGCTCTTTAGGCGGCCGCTCCCTCCCCGCCGACGCTCGCCTTGACCCTCGCGGCCCCGCCAAGATACACTCCGCCGCGCAAACCGGCAATTACAAAGCGAGACTCAACCCCCACAAGGGGTCCACTTTACCGACGGTCGGCGCAGGTGTCAGCCAGTTCTGGGGGCGCACGGATGCCGGCGAGGGCCAAATCATCGCGAATTTTCGCCTCGGGTCGCCGCTTCCCCAGCCCCCTAAGCCCCCTATTTGCCCCACTGAGCCGTTATGAGCCAGACTCGATCCAATCTGCTGAGCGACTTTACGCGGCCGCGGGTGTTTCCTCGACAAGCTCAGCGGCTGGTTGGTCTCGGGAGCGTGTGGAGTTGGGTCTTGCTCGCCTGGGCCGGGATGTGCCACGGCCAGTCGCCGACGGCTGGCTGGCCTGACGCCATTCAGCTCGACTCGCTTGCGGTCTACGCCGACCATTCGCTAGCAGAGCGGCGAGCCGATTTGCAGACACTGAGCCAGTGGCCGCAGCAGCTCTCCCAGTCACTCGGCAGCCCTTGGCCGGCACGACGTCCACTCCATGTGTTCTTGTTTCATGAACCAACGGTTTACCGTAATTATCTTGCGGCAGTTTTTCCCGACGTCCCCCGTCAACGACCGGCGCTTTATGTGCAGACCGACACGCACGCCTACGTGTTTGCGACATCGAGTCCCACCCTGGTCACCGATCTGCGCCACGAAGTGACCCATTTTGTTTTGCAAGAAATTGCTCCTGACGTCCCACTCTGGCTGGACGAGGGTCTAGCGGAGTTGAGTGAACGGACAGGGGACTGGGCGGCGACGCGTGCTGAAATCCGGACGCTCGTGCAGCAGCGGCCGTTCCCGCGAATCCGCCAGCTGGCTCAGCTGACCAGTTCGGCTGACATGACGACTGCCGACTACGAAGGGGCTTTGGCCTGGACGGCATTTCTACTGCAGGGCCCGGTGCCACGTCACGCGGCGTTCACTCCACTCGTCCAAGGCACTCCCATCGATCGACTCCCCACGGCGGTCGGCGAGTCCGCTTTGCGAGCCATTTTCACCCGAGAGCACTCGGTTTTGCGAACTCTCAAGCCCTGTGACGAGATCCGCTTCGTAGCGCCCGACCAACGTTCCCAGCACGTCGGCGTAGGGGTACACGCGCCGCTGGACTCGGTCCAGCGAGACACCATCCGCAAACCAATGGCGCTTGACTTCGCGGACCTTGTCCGCCCGAGCGGCCGAGAGGGGCTCGGGCCAATAGCGGCGCTCGCCCCCAGTGGCCAGTGCGGCGCTCAGCTCGGCTGAGGGGATTCCGGATGCAGCGCTTAGCGCTAAAAAGAAACTGGGGGACTCAGGAACCTGGTCGTACCGGACGCTCAGCTGGAACACGTCAAGGCTCTGGGCCAAAATTCGCCCGTCGCTTGCCAAGATCTTGCCTCGCGGCGCAACCAGTTCGCGCATGGTATCAAAACGCCCGGAGGCGCGGGCTCGCTTCAGTGTTTCGCCCGCGCCACCAAAATGCACCCAGGCCTGGCTGGCCGTCGCCACCAGGAACATGGCGATCAGCACGCCCGCCGCGCGCTTTTTTACTTGCGCATCAGCGCCGCGCGACGACACGAGACTCCCCTGGTTGTGGGTTGACTGAAGCTGGAACGACTGGCCCGTTTGGCTCGGTGGAAAGCATCCAGTGGCCGCTCGCTACAAAAGTCTCGACCGCATCCGCGCCCGCCGAGAGATTCACTTCTCGCTCAAGTCGCTCGATTTCAGCGCCGACGACCTGAATGCGCTCTGCCATGAAGAGTCTCTGTCGGCGCTCTTTCTCCAGAGCGATATTGCCAAGCACCGAGCTGAGCACCCAAGCGCAAGCCAGCGCGCTGAAGAAGACCGCCATGGCGGGCACCAGCACCGAGCGCTCGCGTCGCGTGCGAACGCGCCGAGTCGCGAGCACGCGGCGTCGGGTCACAGCGCGAGGGGCTTGGCGGGTCGTCGTTCGTTGAATTGTTGCTGTTTTAGGCATGGGTTGGTGACTCCTTGGGTCTGCGGACCGCTCGCAATTTAGCGCTGCGGCTCCGTCGGTTGATGGCAATCTCCTCGGCAGTCGGCACGAGGGGCTTGCGATAGAGATCGATAAATCCGCCCTGAGCGAGGCGTCTCACAGCCTCTTTGGCGGGGCGGTCCTCGCCGCTGTGGTAGCTCAGAACGACCATAGTTCCGCCCGGGGCCAGCGTTTGGGCGGCCCGGATGAAACAGTCTTCAAGGTCTTCAAGCTCGCGATTCACGGCAACGCGCACCGCTTGGAATGTGCGCGTGGCCGGGTGGATGCGCTGGTCACGCATGGCCACGGGGATGGCCGCAAGGACGCAATCCACCAGGTCCTGTGTCGTCTTCAGCGACTTGGTTCGGCGGTGCTCAATGATCATCTTGGCCACGCGGCGGGACCAGCGCTCGCCGCCCCATTCGCGCAGCGCTCGCTCCAGTTGGTCCTCGCTCGCGCGGTTAAGATATCCGCTGGCGGGCTCTCCCTGGGTGCGGTCCATACGCATATCCAGGGGGCCCTCATTCAAGAAAGATATTCCGCGCTCGCCGTCCTCGATCTGGAAGCTGTTCAAACCAAGATCGAGAAGAATGGCGTCGGCTTGCGCCGGTCGGTTGCGGGCGGGCAGCACTCGCGCTAAGACTTCGGGGATTTCGCGGTAATTGGCGTGGACCAACACAGCGTCAGCTGGCAACTTCTCTTTTGCCAGCGCCAGCATCGACTGATCCCAGTCCAGACCGATGAGCAATCCGCCGGGTTGAATGCGCGCAAGCATCTGGGTGGCATGACCAGCCAGCCCCAGGGTGCCATCCACAGCGACCATTCCGGGAGCCAATTGGAGGGTCTCCAGGACTTCAGCCATCATCACCGGGTCGTGTTTTGGCGTCACTGCACCCTCCCGGTCATCTGGATATAGGCGCGCATCAGCGAGCTACGGCGGGCGCCCGCATAGGCTTCCTCGTTGACATAGAATTTGGCGAGCTCTTCTGGATCCCAGATTTCGAGCCGGTCGCCTGCACCAAGCAACGTCACTGGACCTCTTAAGTTGGCCAGTTCGCGAAGATTCTTCGGAATGACAAATCGGCCCTGTGCGTCAAAGTTCAGCTCGTCATCAGCGGTGCCCATCACCAAGCGGGTGAAGTCCTCGCGGCCAAAGTTCAGCACTTCTCCGCCGAGCATCTCGCTCAGGTAGCGCTTCCAAGACCAAAGGGGATAGGCAGTGAGACAGCCTGTGGAACCGAGAGCTAAAACAAAATCTTCGCCAAGCCGATCGCGCTTCTTTTTCGAAACCAGACAACGGCCCTTGTCATCAAGGGTCGCCTCATCTGTGCCGAGAATCGGCTTGATCGTATCTGGCAATTCGAACATCGGCGTTTCCGCACAACTTGTGTATCAAAACTTACAAAGAATTCGTAGAATAGAGATGAGCTGAGCACCGATCCTTGGCCCTCAGCCCACCCAGGTTTAACTGTGCAGGATCCCCGCCCTGCGAGAAGAGCGAGCGAACCATCCTTGGATCACTCCTCCACTTGGATGGGATTATATTGGGTGGAACTGGGAAAAGTATGGGAAAAACAGGGTGCGCGCAGGGTGATTTGCGAAGATTTCTCCGGATTTATACTAGGTTGCACCCAGTCCAATCGGCATGCGTCTACATGTTTCTGGGGCTAACTCCCCACCCGATCTCCACTCAGCCCTTTCCCGCTACGGTGCGAGCCGCTTTATCTGCCACACGCCCTGCCACTCTAGCAGCAAGCGGTCATGAAGGCGGGCCGGGCGTCCCTGCCAAAACTCCCACCGCGAGGGCCGCACGAAGTATCCCGTCCATCGTTCTGGCATCGGAACTTCTTCTGGATGGAGCGCCCGTAGGCGCGCGACTTCTGCCTCCAGCCATTCTCGATTGGCTATTTCTTCGCTCTGCGGGCTGGCGAGCGTTGCAATCTGGCTGTCATAGGGTCGGCCCCGAAAATAGGCTTCGGCGTCGGCAGCGTGGAGCACCTCGATCACGCCTTCCACGCGGACCTGTCGCTCGGTTTCGGGCCACCAAAGGCAGCAGGCCACATGCGGGTTCTCATCCATTTCGCGCCCTTTTCGGCTAGTGCGGTGGGAATAAAACGTGAGTCCACGCTCGTCAATCCCGCGCAGGATGACCATGCGGCTGCTGGGAGCGCTGCCCGAGACGGTGGCCAGATTCATGGCGCTGGGTTCGCGGTTGCCTGCTTGAAGCGCATCGGTCACCCATTGCGAAAGGAGCTTCCAGGGCTGATCGGGCAAGTTGTCTTTCGTGAGAACACCCCAGTCATAAGATTGTCGGACTCCCACAAAAGCATCGCTCATGGCACTTCCCTCTTTCTACCGCACTCGGTCCGGGAGAATCACGCCGTTCAAGTACAATAGAGTCTTCCCATGCTGAGAGCCGGTAATGTTGGGCTGCCAAACGTTGGCAAATCGACCCTTTTTAATGCAGTGGTGGCCAATGCGGTTGCGCAGGCTGCGAACTTTCCTTTTTGCACCATCGAGCCCAATGTCGGCATGGTGAGTGTGCCCGACGAGCGCTTGGACGTCCTCGCCAAAATCTCGAATTCGGAGGCGATTCTACCGGCGCGCGTCGAGTTTGTGGACATCGCGGGCTTGGTGAAGGGAGCCAGCAAGGGCGAGGGGCTCGGCAACCAGTTCCTGGCCAACATCCGCGAAGTGGATGCGATTGTGCACGTGGTGCGATGCTTCGAAAATGACGACATCATCCACGTTGCGGGCTCTGTGGACCCGATGCGCGACATCGAAATCATAAACTTAGAACTGATTTATGCCGACATGGGCCAGATTGAGCGGCGGATTGAGCGGGCCCGAAAGGATGCGCGTCAAAAGCGCGAGGCTCAGTTCGAAGTAGATGCCCTGGAGCGCATTATGCCGGTGCTGGACGAGGGCAAACCCGCCCGATTGGTTCCGCTGAGCCCGGATGAAGAAGAGGCGGTCAAGACGCTGGGGCTGCTGACCAAAAAGCCCGTGATTTACGCGGCGAATGTGAGCGAGGACGATCTGGCGAAGGGCAATCCTTGGGTAGAGCAAGTGCGTGCGCACGCCGCTGCCGAGGGGAGCCAAGTGGTTGTGATTTCCGCGCAAGTTGAAAGCGAGTTAGTGGAATTGCCAGAGGCCGATCGTGCTGAGTTCTTAGAGTCTTTAGGAGTGAGCGAGGGTGGTTTGCAATCGCTGATTCGTACGACTTATGACTTACTGGGTCTGCAAACATATTTCACCACGGGCCCCAAAGAGACGCGCGCGTGGACCATTCATAAGGGCATGACAGCATCGCAAGCCGCGGGCGTGATTCATAGCGACTTTGAGCGCGGATTTATCCGCGCCGAAACGGTGAGTTTTACGGATTTGGTCGCATGCGGCAGCATCCAAGGCGCTAAGGACAAGGGGCTATACCGTAGCGAGGGCCGCGACTACGTCGTCCAAGAAGGCGACGTGATGCTTTTCCGGTTTAACGTTTAACGATGATCATCAAGATGAACTGTTGATGATCTTTAATCCACCAATCGCTTCAAAAGCAATCAAGTGTCCGGCAATCACTTTGATCGCCGGACACTGAGAAGCATGGGCGGCACCGCCCCGGTTGCACGAAGCTCTCAAGAAACCACAGCGGCAGGTTGGATGAGGCCGTAGACGTCCTTGACATCAGGCATCAGCGGCATGAGGTTGAGCGGCGTGCCAATGTTGTGCTCCTCGGCGAGGCGATTGACGACCCGCAGCGCAGAGAAATCCTCCAGCGAGAAGCCGACCGAATCAAACACCGTCACTTCCTCGGCTGACGCGCGGCCATTGACCTTGCCGGTCAGCACTTCCCACAGCTCGATCACCGGGAAATTGGCTGGCATCTGCTGAATCTCGCCTTCGATGCGGCTCTGCGGCTCGAATTCTACGACCACGCGCGCCCGCTTCAGGATGCTCGCTTCCAACTCGGTTTTGCCTGGGCAATCGCCACCAATGCCGTTGATGTGCATGCCGGGTTGCACCATTGCGTCGGTCAAAATGGTTGCGTAGGCCTTATCCGCGGTGCAGGTCGTCACGATATCCGCTCCGCATACGGCCTCGGCGGTGCTGGCGCATGGGACCAGGGTCAGCGCACGGTCGTGGCTCAGGTTGCGCAGGAGCTTTTGGGTTGCGAGCGGGTCCACATCGTAGAGCCGGAATGTGTCGATGCCGAGGAACTCATTGAACGCAATGAGTTGAAACTCGGATTGGGCGCCATTGCCAATCATCGCCATCACCTTGCTATCGGGGCGGGCCATGGATTGCGCGGCCAGCACCGAAGTCGCTGCGGTGCGGATGGCGGTCAGGATGGTCATCTCGCTCAGGAGCACGGGCCAACCGGTGTCCATTTTAGCGAGCGCGCCAAAGGCCATCACCGTGCAGAGCCCTAGCGCCGGGTTCTTAGGGTGACCATTCACAAACTTAAAACTGAAAAGTTCTTGGTCAGAGGTCGGCATGAGTTCTAGCACGCCAAGCGGGTGGTGGTTCGCCGTGCGCGGGCACTTCTCGAACTCGGTCCAGCGGGCGTAATCCTCACGCAGGGCCTCGACGACTGCAACAAGCATGGGTCGCAGACCCACCGTGTCGACTAACCTGCGCATGTCGTTCAGGTCAAGATATCGGGTGATCGGCGTACTCATCTCTCTATTATGGTCGATGCAGGACAGCCCTAAAACAGAAAGTTTTGCGGTGAATCCTCAACACGTCTGCAGACGATTGAGGTACCTGCCGCGTCTTATGGGGTAGTTTAGTCGTCGGCGGCTGGTCCCGCCCGTGCTAATTCCCGACAATATTGCTATGATCCGCACACTATTCATCGCGACGGCTACCCTCGGGCTGGTAGGGGTTTCCTCGGCGCAGAATCTGACCGAGTATCTTAAGCTTCGGCGCGACCATGGAGTCCGGCAGGCGGTCGGGATCGCGACGCTCCAGGCCTTTGTGGGCGAGCGCGTGCTGGAAGTCAGCGGAACGATCAAGGGCAGCATTCGCATGGATAGCGGCGGCACGCTGATGCTGGAAACCCTGGAAGGGACGCCGGTCCACGTGCGCGCCGGGCATATTCCGCAATGGCTGCTGGGCCAATCGGTGCGGGCGCGGCTGCTGATGCGGGCCACGCGGGCGCATGAAAATGCAGGGCTTGAAGCCACACTTTTGGGCGCCATCGACGAGAGCACGATCGCGAACCACGAAGCCAAGAACCGCCCTGCGGCCGCCAAGCCGGCCACCCGCAATACGAGGCCGATACCATCGCGCGGAGGCTCGCAGCCCCGGCCCATGCAGGGTCAGGTGCGAGAGGTCGCGTCGGATACTGTGGTTCGCCCCACCCGCGACTGGCAGTTACCACCCAGCGATGCGGTGCCCTACTATGCTCAGTTCATTCGAAATTACAACAAACGCGTTTCGGCTGCGCAAGCCACGCGCATCGCCGAGGGAGTTGTCGGATTCAGCCTGCACTACGGCGTGGATGCCCGTTTGGTAATGGCGCTACTGATCACCGAGAGCGGATTCAATCCCAACGCCAAAAGCCACGCCGGCGCAATGGGACTGGGGCAACTCATGCCGGGTACTGCGCGCGAACTCGGCGTCACCAACGCCTACGACACCACCGAAAACCTTTACGGAACGGTGAAGCTGCTCAGCCAGCACATCGGCACTTACACCTCTCGCACCGGCGACGATTTCGAGGGCTTAACGCTTGCGCTGGCGGCCTATAACGCGGGGCCTGGCGCTGTTCGGCGGCACGGCGGAGTACCACCGTACCGCGAAACACAGAACTACGTGCGAAAGGTGATCGCGCTTTACAAACAACTCTGCGGCAATTAGCCCCGCATTTTTTGCAGCACGCTTTCCAAGAACGCAGCGTTGTTGGGGGTTCTCTTCAGCAGCTTGATAAGGCTGTCCGTTGCTTCGACGGTATCTTTCTGATTGGCCAACAAGCGGTGGAGTTGCACCACTCCCTCCAGAGCGCCGGGTTCGAAGAGCTTCTCCTCGTGGCGGGTCGAGCTGCGCTTCACGTCAATGGCAGGCCAGATTCGGCGCTCGGCCAAATCGCGGTCCAGCACGATTTCCATGTTGCCGGTTCCCTTGAATTCCTCAAAAATGGCGTCGTCCATTTTGCTGCCGGTATCGACGAGAGCGGTGGCGATGATGGTGAGCGAGCCGCCTTCTTCGATGTTTCGGGCCGCACCAAAGAACCTGCGTGGGCGATAAAGCGCCGCCGGATCAAGGCCTCCCGAGAGCGTACGTCCGCTGGGGTTGATGGTGAGGTTCGAGGCGCGCGAAAGCCTGGTGATGGAGTCGAGCAGGATGACCACGTCGCGGCCACATTCGACCATGCGCTTCGCTTGATCCAAACAGAGTTCGGTCACGCGCATGTGGTTCTCGGCTGGCTCATCAAAGGTCGAGCTGATGACTTGGCCCTTCACGAAGCGGCGCATGTCGGTCACTTCTTCGGGGCGCTCGTCCACTAGCAGCACAAGAAGCGCCACATCGGGGTGATTGATCGCGATGGAATTGGCGATTTGCTTGATGATCGTCGTCTTTCCGGCCTTGGGCGGCGCGACAATGAGACCACGCGAGCCCTTTCCGATGGGCGAAATCAGGTCGATGACGCGGGCCACGACGTTCTCGGGCGCGGTCTCCATTCGGATGCGTTCATCGGGGAAAAGCGGGGTGAGCTGCTCGAACTCACGGCGAGTTTGCGACTCTGGAGCGGCGGTCCCAAAGCCATTACAGCTTTCGACTCGCAGCAGTCCACGGTATTTTTCGCCCTCTTTGGGTAGCCGTACGAGGCCGTAGACCTGGTCGCCTTGCTTCAGTGAGAATTTCTTGACTTGCGACTGCGAAACGTAGATGTCGGTGGGTGCCGGCGCGTAGTTGTCACGACGCAAGAATCCCCAACCCTCATTGTTCAGTTCAAGGATGCCCTTTCCATAGGTCCACTCGTCGTTCACGCGTTCGAGCAGTGATTCGATGACCTCGGACCGTAGCATGTCCGTGCTGATTTTCTGCTTCTTGCACTCCTTCGCAAGCTCAACAGCGGTCATTTTGTCGTAGTGGTTAAAGTCGATTTCGGGCAGGCCCTCGAGATCGGCTTGATCGGTTTTGGGCAGTCCTTCGCGCTGGCTCTTGCCACGTCCGCGATTGTTCGACTTACGGGGTCGGAATGTGTGCGTCATTGCGGTGTTCTTAGAAACGATCCGGGGATTTTTGAGCTTCGCCTCCCGCCATTAGGGGTGCCGAGGGCCAAAACGCCCAGAAATAATCGGCTTAGAAGGAGGAGAAATCGGACGGTACGGATTAGACAATCTGCGCGATATAGGGCAGGTTGCGGAACTTCCCCGCGTCATCCAGACCATATCCTACCACG
>JALHPH010000034.1 GCA_022842565.1 Fimbriimonadaceae bacterium | reverse complement strand
GAGGACGGCTGGACCCCTTTCGCGATGAGCTGTTTGCTCACAACACTTTGGGTTGCGATCCCGGCGTGGTCTTGCCCCGGGATAATCTGAACATTGAATCCCCGGAGCCGCTTATACCTTCCGATTAAATCCTGGATTGGATAGCAGAGCGAGTGCCCCATGTGGAGCGACCCAGTGATGTTGGGTGGTGGAATTGTGATCGTGTAGAACGGCTTTTCGGGAGCATCTTGTGGTTGAAAAAGGCCAGCTGATTCCCATGCCTGATACCATTTAGATTCAATTTCGGGTGCGGAGTACCGCGTGGAGAGGTTGGATTCCATAGTCTTTCCTGTTTTGAAAGGAAAGTAAAGTGTACCTATCGCGGGACTGTTTCACGTGAAACACTAGGGGCCAGATGTTTCACGTGAAACACCGGAGAACACATCACGGATGATGTCGTCAATCGGCACGTCTTCCAGGGCGAGATCGATCACAGGGAGTTCTCCAAGAATGGTGGCAGTCATTATCGCCGCGTTTTTTTGGTCGATCGCTACAATTGCCATCATCCCATCAAATTCGGATACACGCCCGAATTTTTCGATGTCCACCCGTTCCACTTTGCTGCTGAAATCGAGCTTAAGGTATCGAACGCTCGAATACTGCCGTACCAAGCCATCCACTGGGCCATCAAACGCGATCTCGCCCTTATTGATCACCACAATGCGCTTGCAAAGCTCCTTCACATCTTGCATGTAGTGCGATGTCAGGACCATGGTCGTGCCATGCTCCGAATTCAGGTGCGCCAAAAACTCACGGATGCGCTTTTGGCTCACTACATCAAGTCCAATTGTCGGCTCGTCTAGGAAAAGCACTTCCGGTTGGTGGATGACGGCGGCGATGAGCTCGCACTTCATTCGCTCGCCCAGGCTCAGCTGCCGCAAAGGCCGATGCAGCTGCTCTTCCAACTCCAGCGCCGTGGCCAGCGAGCCGACGCGGTGCTTGAAGTCGCTCTCCGAGACGTCGTAAAGCTCCTTGAGAACTCGAAATCCATCGTATGCAGGCAGGTCCCACCACAATTGCTGCTTATTCCCCATCACCAGAGCAATCCGCCGCAGCCATTCTTGGCGCCGTTCGAAGGGTTGGTAGCCGAGAACGCTTAGCTCTCCGCTGGTCGCCGAGATGATGCCGGTCAGCATCTTGATAGTCGTTGTCTTCCCGGCTCCATTCGGACCCAAAAAGCCGACGATCTCGCCCTGAGGAATATCAAAGGTGACGCCCTTCACAGCCTCTACTTCGGTGAATTGGCGAGAAAAGAGACCCTTGACCGCACCGCCCAGGCCCTCTCGCTTCTTGCTTTGGCGAAAGACTTTTCGGAGATCACGAACGTGGATGGCGGGGTTCATGATTGGAGAAGGATCAGGGCAATGGGGATGGCAGGAAGCAAAATGCTATCAAGCCTATCCAGGATACCGCCGTGACCAGGCAGTAGTGAGCCGCTATCCTTCACTTGCGAGCGGCGCTTTAGCGCGCTCTCCAAAAGGTCTCCAATCGGTCCAAAAAACCCGGCGATGCAACCGCACACGAAGCCCGTCATCCAGTTGTGACCGACGGCCGGGCCCAGCAACGCGCCCGCAATGGCCGAACCCGCAAACTGTGCATAAAGACCTTCCCAAGTCTTTCCGGGCGAGATATTGGGTGCAAGGGGGTTACGCCCAAGGGCTCGACCGACAAAAATGGCCGCCGTGTCGCCCGCCCAAACTGGGATGAGCGTCATAAGAATGGGGCTCACCCAGTAGTGATTGCTGCCACCTGGCCGATGTAGCAGAATCATGGCAAGAACAGGGCAGATCACCCAGAGCGCCGCAGGAAGCAGCAGTGGCTTGCGTTCACGGAAGTAGATCCCGCCGGCCAGGGCAAAAACAGCAATGACGAAAACCACAAAGAGTGCCCAAGCCGAGCCAAGGGTTTCGCCGCGCCGAACCAGGAACTGCGCGATAGCGGCGAACGCAGCCGTAATGGTCGCCGGGTAAATCCAGCGCCGCGCGTCACGCGCGCCCTCCATCCGCCACAGTTCGCGAAGAGAGAGAAAGATACAAAGCGAAGCCAGCGCAATGACTGGCTCGCTCCAAGGCTGAACCACGAGCGCGATGACAAAGGGAGCTACCAGCAGGGCGGTGACCACTCGATCCTTCATCGCCCCTCAAGACCTCGTAAAAATACAAGCATCAATGAAACAGGCCGCGCGAAAGTTTTTTGCGTGCCCGTTGCAATGCATTATCCACGGACTTTGGCTCGCAATCAAGCTCTTGGGAGAGTTCTCGGTAAGATTTGCCTTCCGTGAACCCTTGAAGAACGGATTGCTCAAAGCCAGAAAGGAGAGTCGAAATTTTGCTGCGGTAGCGGGTGCGCTCGTCATGCTCGATGGCTTCGGCATCAGGTGAAATGGGCGCCGAAACCCCGACCGCCGGTCGCATGCTCGCATCTTCCAATGGCATATCAAATGGCAGAGAGCTGCTTAGTAACTCGTGCTTAAAACGCGCACCTGACTTGACAGCGGAAATGATTTGGCGAGTAACGCAGAGCTCGGCAAACGGACCGAACTTCGAGAGGCGATCCTCTCGGTAATCGCGGATGGCCTTGCAAAGACCAATCATGCCTTCTTGGACCACGTCCTCAGCTTCAGCGCCGCGCACGTAAAAAGACCGTGCTTTCGACATCACCAGCGAACGGTATTGGTCGAGAAGGAACTCGGTTGCTCCCCTGTTACCTGATCGTGCCATCAGCACAATCTGCTCGTCGCTGAGCATTCGGTATCCAGGGGTGGGTGGTATTCCAGCTTTCATAGTGCTTACCCAAAACTATCTCGGGGCTCCCCAATTCCAGTGTAATCGAAGAACCCCGTAAGTGGTGGGCAAAACGCGACTTTTTTAAGATTATGTGAATAAAAAATCGAGTTAGTTGACTTCAACCTTCAGCGTCGTCACGTAGGGCTTCTTCAACCCGTAGTAATCCGAGATCGTGAGGGTGACAGTGTAGGTTCCGGGTTGTCGGAAGCGTCGCTCCACTGCTTGGCCCTCGGCATCCACGGCCACACCGTTCTTTGCGTCGAAATCCCAGCTGTAGCGCAGCACCGAAGAGCCACCTGCACCGGAGGCCGAGAAAGTGACCGTGCTGCCAGATCCCACGTTGGTCTCGCGGAAGTTGGGTTCGCCGTAGATCGGAGTTGGGTCATTCGCAACGCGGATTTCGCCCAGATAGATGCTGGCGACGGTGTCGGTCGAAAGTGAGATCGACTTGAGCTGCTTGTTGGTGTCCTTCATCCCGCGAATGGCCTGCAGCGGGATTCCCATGGTGCGCCAGCCCTTCGCATCGGCAGTGCTGGTTGCGACCGGCACATAGATTTCGCTCTTTTTGCCGTCCGTCGTGGTCAAGATGAGTCGGATGGTCTTGACTTCGCTCACCATAGTGGTTGTGGTGGCTGCTCCGCCGCCAGGTCCTCCTTGCGCGGTGAGTCCACCGCCACCACGGCCCTCGTTTTCGCCGCTACCGCCCTGAGCACCTGGTCCGGCACCTCCGGGTCCACCCGTGCTGCCACTGACGATGGTCACCTCGCCGGTGCGCACCACGAGAGTCAGCAGGTTTGCTGGATCAGCGAATGTCGACGAAAGGTCGGTGGGAGCATTGAAGTTCAGCACTCCGCCTTGGAAGAAGTTGCGACTGGTCACGCGAAGCGAAGCAGTGCCTTCGTAGGAAATCTCATCGGTTTCAGAAATGGACCCGCTTCCCCAGTTCGAAAGAGCAATGCCCTGATCGGCAATGCTGCGCAAGGGGGAATAAAGGCGCGGCGCAGATTGCACTGCATACGAAACCGCCGCAACGGCACCGGCCGCTGCGAGCAAGAAAAGGGTCTTTGGCTTGATCATCTGGATATACCTTTACGATTGGGCTTATTTTACTGACGTCTCACGGTTCCACGCGGAATGCTTCAATATGCACGGCCCGACCGGTTTCTCGCTCGACCTGCACCACTACTCCGTGGAGGATGCCGGGGCCTTTGCTCACCTCGAACCTTGCGGGCATCGAGGTGCGAAACTTGGCCAAGACCGCAGCTTTGTCCATGCCGATCACGCCGTCATGGGGGCCACACATCCCAACATCGGTGATGGCGGCGGTACCTCGCGGCAGAATACGGGCGTCACTAGTTTGAACGTGGGTGTGAGTGCCGACCACCGCCGTCGCGCGCCCGTCAAGGTGCCACGCCATTGCGACCTTCTCACTGGTGGCTTCCCCGTGAAAATCGACAAACCAGTGCATGCCAGCGACGTCTGATTCGAGGTCGAGGGCATGGAAGGGGTCATCGTAGCCATCCATGAAAACGCGTCCGCATGCATTCGTGACGTCTAAGTTGATTCCCCCCTTTTCGACCCGCACCGAGCCCTTACCGGGTGAACCATCCGGAAGGTTAACAGGTCGCACGATCGGCTTGTCAGCATCAAGATAGCCGTAAATCTCCCGTTTGTTGAAAGCGTGATTCCCCAGTGTGATGACGTCGACACCAATAGCGAACATCTCATCCGCGATCTCTGGGGTGATGCCAAATCCGCCGGCCGCGTTTTCGCCGTTCACGATGACGAAGAGGGGACGATGGCGAGCCACCAACCCCTGCAAGCCAGATTCCAGCGCATCACGCCCCGGCTTGCCCATCACATCGCCCAAAAACAAGATGGAGTAGAGCGTGCTCATTTCGCAACCTCACTATAGCGGCTTTCACGAATGACCGTGACCTTGATGACTCCGGGATACTGCAGCTCGTTCTCGATTTTCTGAACGATGGTGCGCGTGAGCGCTTGGGCAGCCAAGTCTGACACGGCTTCAGGAAGAACCACCACTCGGAGCTCTCGACCCGCTTGTACTGCGTAAACACGGTCCACGCCGGGCAAGCTCGCCGCGATCGACTCCAGTTCGGCCATGCGCTTAACAAAGTGATCCAGGTTGTCGCGCCGTGCACCTGGCCTCGCTGCGCTCAGAGTGTCGGCAACAATGACAATCTCAGCCTCTGCCGTCGCTGGCTCGATCTCGCGGTGATGCGCGCCGACCGCGTTCAGAATCACCTCGCCAAGCTCGCATTGTCGCAGGAACTCCATGCCGATGAGCGCGTGCGGCCCCTCCCAATCGCTCGGGAGCGCCTTGCCAATGTCGTGCAAGAAACCGGCTTGCTTGGCGACGAGGGCATTCAGCCCCAGGTCCGAAGCGAGCATGCCCGCGAGGCGCGAAACCTCCACCGAGTGATCCAGCACGTTCTGCCCCATCGACGTGCGGAACCGCAAGCGTCCCATCATCTCGATCACCTTATGCGGGAGTGGCGGCACGGCCGCCTCCTCCGCAGCGCGGTCCCCGGCGTCGCGTATTGTCCGTTCCACCTCAAGCTTGGATAGCTCGAAAAGCTCCTCGATGCGACCCGGATGGATGCGGCCATCGAGCATCAGATTCATCAGGGTCAGTCGCGCGGTTTCTCGCCGAACGGGGTCGAAACAGGAAAGCACCACGGCCTCCGGTGTGTCGTCGATGATCAGGTCGACGCCAGTCACTTGCTCAAACGCGCGGATGTTTCGCCCCTCGCGCCCTATTAGCCGTCCCTTCATGTCTTCGGTCGGCAGCATCACGACGGCGGTCGTGGCTTCGGTCACGAAGTCGCTTGCGCAGCGCTCCATCGCGGTGATCATCGTTCGCCGCGCCAATGCGAGCGCTTGGTCCTGGATATCTTTCGCCAGCGCCCGGCCCTCTGCTTGCGCAACCTCTTGATAAAGCTCAGCCGATTCCTTGAGGATCAGATCTTTGGCTGCCTCCGGGGTGAGCTTGCTGATTCGCTGGAGTTCGCCTTGTCGCAGAGCCAGCATTTCACTGAGCTCCGATTCACGAATTTCTGATTCCGTAAACCTACCATCCAGATGGTTAGCTCTTTCCGTAAGTTCAATTTCACGCTGCACGACCGCATTTTCCCGCTCGGACAGAGTTTGTAGGGCCTTAGAATGTTCGAGTTTGAGCCGCTCGAATTCTTCGTCCAGCCGCTTTCGCGTTTGAATTTCGAGTCTCGCCGTTTCCAGCTCGAGATCTTGTGCCTGTTGTTTCCGCAGGGATTCGAGTGAGGGTTGATTCCGGCGAATCAGCAGCCACAAGAACCCCGCCGTGACGGCAGCAATCCCCAAAACCTCCAAGATTAGGAATGTCGCGTCGCGTGTCATGAGTCGAGTGAATCCCCAAAGTACCCGCGCAGCGCCCGATCTGCCACTTCCGCATCAAACCCGCGCGCCAGAAGCTGCCGGTATCCCTTGTCGGGCGATTTCGGTTTCAGGCGCCCAATCAGGGTGCGGGCGAGTTCATCTTGAGTCTGCTCGTCAAAAAGCGCCCTGGCAAGGTCTTCAGCCTCGCTTTGGTCCATGCCGCGCTGGACCAGGTGCGCTTGCAGCTTCAGCGGGCCGCCTTTTCGTTGCCTCAAAAAGCTCTCGGCAAAGTGATTAGCGACCCGAGCGTCGTCCAAGAAACCCCAGTGGCGGAGTTGGGTCATCGCAGACTCAATCGCCGCCACTGTAAAACCGCGCCGTTCGAGCGTGGTGCTTAGTTCACCTTCTAGCAGGTCGCGCTTTTGGAGCGCGCGCATCGCTTCGAGCAATGCCGATGAGTTCATTCCTCGTCAGGTTCTTCGTCTTCGATCACCGCTCGAGGCGGCGCGGTTGCTTTCTCTTTCGCAAGGCTCTCGCGCACTTTTCTGTCGATCTCAATGAACATCGGTTCGTTTTGCTCAAGGTACGTCTTGGCGTTATCTCGACCCTGACCCAGTCGCTGCTCGCCGTAGTTGTAGAACGAACCAGCTTTTCCAACGATGTTTTGTGCTACCGCGACATCCAAGACGTCGCCAGAACGACTGATGCCCCTACCGAAGATCATGTCGAATTCCGCTTGGCGGAAGGGCGGAGCAACCTTGTTCTTGACCACTTTGACCTTCGTACGCGAACCGATCTGGTCGGTGCCGACCTTTATCGCATCACCCCGTCGGACTTCGAGCCTCACCGAAGCCCAAAACTTCAGAGCGCGACCGCCGGGTGTCGTCTCGGGGTTGCCGTACATCACGCCGATCTTCTCGCGAAGTTGGTTGATAAAGATGCAGGCGCACTTGGATTTGTTGATATTGCCGCCCAGCTTTCTCAGTGCCTGGGACATCATTCTCGCCTGGATGCCAACGAAAGCATCGCCCATTTCACCCTCAATTTCGGCTTTAGGCACCAATGCCGCGACCGAGTCGAGCACCACGATATCCATCGCGCCAGACCGAACAATTGTATCGACAATCTCAAGCGCTTCTTCGCCGGTGGTCGGTTGGCTGATATAGAGCCGGTCCACTTCAACGCCGAGCGTCCGAGCGTATTCCACGTCAAGCGCGTGCTCAGCGTCAACATAGAGCGCATAGCCGCCTTTTCGTTGCGCCTCGGCCACCATGTGCAGCGCCAGCGTGGTCTTACCGCTGGATTCACCGCCGTAAATTTCGGTGATACGGCCGCGGGGGATGCCGCCGACGCCAAGGGCGAGGTCTAGGCTCAGAGAGCCGGTCGAGATGAAGTCAATTGCCTCCATCGGATTCCCGCTGCCCATGCGCATGATTGCGCCGCGGCCAAAGGCCTTTTCGACTTGGGCAAGGGCCTGGTCTAGGTTCTTGGATTTGTCGGTGACTACTGCTTTATCAACTGCCAATGCGGTCTCCCCTACCCCTTTGAGTAGTGGTCAGGAGTCTACCACTAAAATAGGAAAATTGCGAGGAATGCCAACGAACCAAAGAAAATTGCTAGGTTTAGGTTAAGGATCGCGCAATTGCTGCGGCACTTCTGTACAATGAGCAGGTGGATGCTACGTGTCATCCCGGGGATTATTATGTTGCTCAAGAAATTGTTGGCCGTCTGGATGATGCTGGTTGCCTTGGTTGCGAGCAGCCAAGCCATTTCGTTCACGTTCGTGGGTTCGACCGGTGCCAATGTCACTTCGTCGGGTTCGCTCGGCGCGAATGGATATTTCTTCCAAATTCCTACCTACTTCCTCATTGGAGTGGGTTCAAAGTCTGCGAGCATTTCTTATACTGTGAGCGCTGATGCGGGCCATCGCCTGACTAGCGTCACCCTCGATCCAAACGGAACGGTTCAAGCCAACTCGGCGGTGTCCATTAGTGCAGCGCACTCCTCGGACGTCGCCACTTACTCCGACACGAGCGTTGCTCTTGCCCAACTCGGCGACAGCACCACTAGCCTGCTTACTCAGCAATCGTCCTACTCGGTCACGATGAATCTTTCAATCGTGAACCCTGAAGCCGACTCGATCGGCAAGGTCAGCATCATGCAGGTTTTCTATACGCAGGAGCCCGTCCCCGAGCCTGCGACGATGATCGGTTTGGCCGCCGGCCTTGCAGCCTTTTTGGCCAAGAAGAAGAGAGGATAAGAGAAAATGAAACTTGCTATTACTATGCTTGCGCTTGCAGTCGCGGGCGCGTCATTCGCCCAGACATTTTACGAAAGCCAGCTTTCGTCGTCTCTTGGCACCGTGACCAGCTCCGAAACCCAGACCGTTACGAAGGTCACTCGAACCCTGAATGGTCTTGATATCGGAGTGGGAGAGGCTCAAAGCGTTGCCTGGACTTATAAGTTCAACACCGGCGCACCTTTCACTAGCGTCAAGCTGAAGATCACCGGCTCGCTGAGCACCCCGAATCCAAGCAATCCAGCCAGTTTGCAGATCATTGGTAGCGAAGAGATCTTTGATATCTCGACCTCCAGTGCATTCAATGTCGGCTCCGGAGTTATCAGCGCGAACTACACCACCCCGAGCACGCAAATCTTCAACGCCGAAGTGACCATTCCGCTTTCCCCGCAAGTTTCGCAGGGAGCCGTCACCAAGGACATCCTGTTCATCAATACTGGCTTCGGTTCGATCAACATCGCGAGCATCGAGCAAGAGTTCGCTCCGGTTCCTGAGCCAGCCAGCATGGCAGTTCTGGGACTCGGATTGGCTGCTTTTGCACGACGACGCCGCAAGTAAGTAAAACCCAAGCATCCCCCGAACTGCTCTAGCCAGAAATCTGGCTAGAGCAGTTTCTTTTGACTTCATGCAAAATAGCCTTGTGCATTGCCGTTGGCTCCTGCTGGGTGTTGGGCTCCTTCTAAGCGCCGCCACGCCCGCCGAAGAGATCCTGATCCGCATGATGGGCGGAACGGGGTTCGGCATCCCACCCAAGGAGGCCACGAACCCGCGCCAAGTCGCCCGTCGCGCGGTCTTCGAGGAGTTCCGAAAGCAGAATCCGGATATTCGGGTGGTGAACGCGGGTGGGCTGGAAATGACCGGCGAACGCGCCGAGTCCATGTTCTTGATGTCGATGGCCGGCGACCGACCGCCCGACGTCTTCTATGTCAACTTCCGGCAGTACTACAACTATATTGAGCAGGGCTTTTGCCGTCCGCTCGATGACCTGATCGCCCGCGATCCGGTGATCATGGCCAATGTGAATCCGATGGTCAAAGGGGTTCTGCAGAGCTACGACGGCAAGGTCTACTCCATCCCCTGGTTCCAGGTCGCGATGGGGCTGTACTTTCGAAAGGATCACTTTCGTGACGCCGGGCTGGATCCCTTGCGGCCACCCAGGACCTGGGACGAGTTCCACGAATACGCCAAGAAGCTGACCGAAAGCGCTCCGGGCCGGGCTGGCTTTGCGTTCAGCAAGCCGCCGGGATACCACTGGTCGAACTTCGTGTTCCAGGCAGGGGGCCAAGTGGTGCGCAATCGCCCCGACGGGACCACCGAAGCCGCGATTGATTCGCCCGCAGGCGCCATGGCGATCGATTACTTCCGGAGACTGACGGTGGAAACCTGGAAGCGGCCCGATGGCTC
>JALHPH010000033.1 GCA_022842565.1 Fimbriimonadaceae bacterium | reverse complement strand
TCCTACGTACAGGGTGCATACCCGGTTGTGCCGAATTGGGACCGTTGGGGCGGTCCGCGAGTAGAATCATGCAATGGCACTGGACCCGATGATCGCCCGGCGCAACACTTGGCCCTGCACCATTGGCCCTATCACCATGGGCAGCGGACACCATGTGGTGGTGCAGAGCATGGTGACGGAGGAGACGCGCAATATTGAGGGCGTGATCGAGCAGGCGATTGCGCTGCACCGGGAGGGGTGCGAGATCGTTCGCGTCACCACCCCAACGCTCGGCGAGGCATCGTGCCTGGGTGAGATCAAGGCGAAGCTGAAGGAGCGCTACCAGGACATTCCGATGACGGCTGATGTGCATCATCAGGGAAGCAACATCGCCGTCGAAGCCGCCAAATATGTAGAAGAAATTCGCATCAATCCTGGACTTTTTGTTTTCAAACGTCACGGTTCCAGAGCCCAAGAAATCGGCTCGGAGGATGGCATTGACCTGCGCGGCCGGGCCGAGGAAGACCTGAATGAGGTCGACCGACTACGCGAGGAACTGGCCTATCGACCCGAAGAATGGGACGAGGAGCTTGCGGCCATCGAGGAGAGCTTTGTGCCCGTGATTGAGGCGTGCAAGCAGTTTGGCCGGGCTATGCGGATCGGGGTAAACCATGGTTCGCTGAGCGAGAGAATTCTGGTGACCTACGGCGACACGCCCGCCGGGATGGTGGAGAGTGCGCTGGAATACGTGAAGCTTTCTGTGAAACATGGATTCCAAAACCTAAACATAAGCGCCAAGGCGAGCCGCGTGCCCATCATGATCGCGGCGAACCGCCTGATGGCCGCGCGACTGGATGCCGAGGGCTTCCCGATTCCGTTGCACTTGGGCGTGACCGAAGCCGGTGACGGCGAGTATGCTCGCATCAAATCCACTGCCGGTATCGCGACACTTCTCAGCGAGGGCATCGGCGATACGATCCGAGTGAGCCTCAGCGAGGATCCGATCCACGAGATCCCGGTCTGCTACGACATCCTGCAGGCGCTTGGGCTACGCAAAACCAAAGTCGAATACATCGCCTGCCCTAGTTGCGGGCGGACGAAGTTCAATCTTCCCATTGTTTTGAACGAAGTCCGGCGTGCGACGCAGCACTTGGTCGGCTTGGATATCGCCGTGATGGGATGCATTGTGAACGGCCCGGGCGAAATGGCGGACGCGGACTACGGTTACGTGGGTGCCGCGGGCGGCAAGATCACCCTATACCGTAAGCGCGACGTGGTCAAGACTGGAATCCCACAAGAACGAGGCGTCGAAGAGCTCATCACGCTGCTGAAAGCGGACGGGCTTTGGACCGATCCCCCCGCCGGCACGCCCGGCCCGATGCGCAGCTTGCAGGTCACTTCTTGAAAATCACGCGAGATCCTGGTCTCATCGTCTTACTTGTCACGACAACGTTCGTTGGAATCGTGGTGGTGATCTTCGGCGCTGTGGTTGCCATGGGCGGCGGCAATCCCCAACGCATCACCGGCGGGATCATCATCGGCATTGGCGTGGTCGACCTGATTGTCGGCGCGCTTGCTCTTAAGTATTGGGACCGTCTCCGCCCCGCCCGCGATAGCGTACAACATCAAGACCCCCCGGTTTAGAAGTTCGGGAGGTCCTGATGAGGGGATGGGATGGGGTTAGGCTGCTAGCTGCAAAGCTGGGGCGCGGCGATCCAGCTTTCGGGAAGTCGGTTCGGTGGGCAGGTCCGGCGAGCGATCAACCACATAGATCACCCGGTTGTCTTCGAGGAAGTGAAGAGTGATGGTTGTGTTCATCTCTTCACATAACGGCTCGTTTCGGTCGGTGTTTCCCTGTTCGATGTGCCAGCCTGTGCCCAAACCGGCAACTTTACTGATCTGAGCGGTTAGGGAGCCATGCGAGCGCGCTGCCGGATGGCGCTCGGGGCGACTTTGAACCTACGCTGGAACAGACGGCTGAAGTGCGCAGTGCTTCCAAAACCCACCCTCGCCGCGACTTCTTGCACGTTAATTGGCTCCTCCATCAGCAGTTCGCGCGCGCGCTCCAGCCGCAGTGCCACGACGTATTGGTAGAACGGTTGACCGGTGCTCTTTCGGAAAAGGAATCTGAAGTGGGATCTGCTCAGCCCGAGCTGTTGGGCGATCTCGTCGTCGTCCAGGTCCTTCATGAAGTTACGGTCGATAAGTTGCAATACCTTCGCGATGAGGCCGTCATGGTCGGTCACCGGCTCCAAGAGGTGGCCCGCGCCTTGGTGAACAAGCCGCTCGAACTGCTCGACAATCTCGGCTTCGGAGCTAGTAGATTCCAGAGCCCGCGCGGCCTCCAGCTGGAATCGGTGGATACTCCGGGGCGCACCGGCTTCCAGCATGGCGGCGGCGGTGACGGCCAAAAAAGTGAGCGCCAAGCCGCGTGCCTCGTCCAGATCGCCCGCGACTGAGTGGATGGCATCACGAACCTGCTGAACCGCCTTCCGAAATCGGTCCGCATCGCCCACTCGCACGACTGCGCCGAGCTCCTGGAGGCTCACGCCCGGTGCGGACGAGTGGAACGGGCATCCGACCGGCTCAGTGGTGCTTTCGATGAACGCTTCCAGGATTACGAAGCTTGCGGGCGTCCCAAGGTCGGCAAATCGCCATTCTTCAATCGTCTGGGGCGTGATGAAATCAAGAGTCAGCCAATCGACGCGCCATTCCGTGCCATCCAGCACGATGGTGCCGATGGTGCGCACATGGGTTCCGTCGCCCTCTTGAATATCCCGGATATCGAGGTCGCTTGCATCGGTGTAATGCGAACCCGAAATGAGCGGAATGGTCTTCAGGTCCTCGCCCTGAACTCGGATTTTTAGCGCCGCGCCCTGCCTTCCCCGCTCATCCTCACCCATTCCAAAGATGCCGATGAGGTGGAGAGATTGCGCTCGGGGTGCGCCCTCGGGGAGCATCAAATCGAGCGCCTTGGGAAATCCTCGGTGGGGGTGACCATTCGTGGAACCCCCATGGCTGCGCCAGCACCGTTCGTGAATCGAAAAGGCGAGATGCGGGCAGCCAAGTTCCCAGGCGGGGGATGGGAACTGGCGGCAGAACTCGGCTTCGATGCGAACGGGCGGCTTCATTCGGCCGAATCGACCGTGACCGTGGTGTGGGGCAAGTGACCAAAGACCGATTCGCGAAGCCCCTTCACGCGCGGGCTGATGAGCTCGGCGTCGCGCTGGAAGTAGATCGGCACGAACACGGCATCTTGCAGAGCGATGTCCTCAGCTTGCTGATACAGCTTGATGCGCTCGGGTCCGTCGGGCATGACGTCGGCTTTGGTGGTCAGCGCGTCGAGCGCTGGATTCACATAGCCAATCTTGTTTTCGTAGCCGTAGCTCGCGAAAAAGAAGGTCACGAAGTTCTCGGGGTCGAGGTAGTCAGCGGCCCAGCGCATGTGAAAGAACGGCAGCTCTTTACGGTTGCGCATTTCCAGGTAGGCACCCCACTCCTTGGTCACGAGCTTCGGCTCGACCCCAAGGTTCTGCTTCAGTTGGCCAGCGACGGCGACGGCGACGGCTTGAATATCAGGGCGCTGCTCGCGGAACATCAATTCAAGCGGCGGCAGAGCCTTGCCACCAGGACCATAGCCAGCCTCGGCGAGGAGCTTTTTGGCCTCGGCGGGGTTGTAGGGGTAAATGGCAGCCTTGGCTCGGTGGCCGGGCACGCTCGGCGGGATAACGCTCTCCGCAACCACGTTGATGCCGCCCAGAATCTCGTTCACGATGGTGTTGCGGTCGATGGCCATAGCGATGGCCTGTCGCAGCTTCTTATCCTTGAACGCCGGATACGCATCCTGGTTCATGCCGATGTACCAGATGGCCGGTCGGTCGAAGAACTTCAGATGGTCCTTCATGACCGCGTCCTTCTGTAGGGCGGCCACGTCTTGGCGCTCCAGCATCAATAGGTCGATTTCGCCGGTTCGATACATGCTGAGCCGGGTGGCGGCGTCCTTAACGACGCGCCGCTCAATGCCCTTCAGCTTAGGGGCACCGCCGTGGTAATCGGCAAAGCCCTCCAGTCGAACAAGCTGCTGAGGGACGTATTCAGTAACCTTGAACGGGCCAGTGCCGACCATTTCTTCTGGTTTGCTGATGGGGGCCTCGGCAGGCACGCCGCCCTTGGGCAGAATAGCCGCGCTTAAATAAGTGAACTTGCCCAACCAATAGGGCCGTGGCTTATCGATCTTGATGATGACCGTGTTCGGGTCAGGGGTCTCGATGCCGGTGACGCTGGTTGCCTGGCCCTCCACCATCTCGCTCAGTCCGACTATGTCGCCCATATAGGCGTCGGCGACGGTGCTCTGAAGCTTGGGGTTGGCGGCCCGCTCCAGCGACCATTTCACGTCGGCGCTGGTCATGGTTTGACCGTTGTGGAACTTCACGCCTTGCTTCAGTTTGAAAGTATAGGTCGTGCCATCTTCCGAGATAGTCCAGCTTTCGGCAAGGCGTGGCTCGACGGTGTTCTCCGGACTCCAGGCGACCAATCCTTCATAAACCTGTTGCAAAAGATCGATGGTGTCGCCGTCCTCCACCTTGGCGGGGTCCAGTGTGGTCGGGTTGGTCACGATGGGATATCGGAAAACGCCTTCTTTCCCACCGGATGCGCGCTCTCGGTTGCTGAACCCTCCGCCCGCGTTGCCGCTACCGCCGCTATTGCATCCTACGGCCATCAGCGCGGCCACGCCCAGTGCGAACCACGACAATATCTCGACTCGTTGCTTCACGTATTTGTTTGTACCCCCTGGGTGGGCGTTTCGTCGGCATAAAGCATTTGAAGAAGCGAATCTCGGGCACGGAGCGGGCTGCTGAAGTGATTCGCCCAGAAATGAGTGAGCAGCGCCAGCGCGTCGATGGCCCCTTTCATCTGTGGTGGGGGTTCTGCAAGCTCTGCAAGCCGCGCCAGAGCCTTCAGGCTCCTTCCGCCGACAAGAATGCGATAGGGGTCTTCCGATTCGTGTGCGGGGCACAGGTAGCCGCCGTGGGTCGCGGACATCCACGCAGGATCCTCTCGGATGATCGTTCCACAGACCAAGCAGTTCTCGAAGCTGGGGAGCAGGCCCTCGGCGCGTAGTAGGGAGACCTCGCTCCAAAGCAGCGCCACCGTCGGTTGGGTGTGCGTTTCTAAGTGTTGCAGGCCCTCTAGGGTTAGGTCAAAAAGCTCCTCGTGGATGAGATCGTGGGTGCTGATTCCGGCTACCAGTTCAGCCCAAGAAAGAGCATGGACGAGCCGATCGTAGTCGTTACGGAGACCACGAAAGGCCGATTGCGGCTGCGCCTGCGTGATGTAGGCCGTTTTCTTGCCGGTCGCGAGCTCGATCTCGGCTAGTTGCAGGGGTTGGCTAGCGGAGAGCAGCCTGGAACCCGCTTTTCGGGCCCCTTTGGCCACGGCGTCCACTCTTCCCCGCTCGCGTGTGAGCAGGACCAGCGAAACGTCATTCTCGCCAAGGTCGCGTCGACGCAAGACAAGCGCCTGCAGAGTCTCCGACATAGACTTGGGGACTTGTGGTCCTGGGGTCAGGACCACAAGTCATTGGGCGGCGCTAGGCTCCGCCAGCCCGGAAGATACCGTCACGGAGCATCTCGATGAAGATGAAGAACATGCGGTCGATGAGCAGGGCGAAGCGGGTCATGACAGTGGAGCCAAAGATCGCGCCGAAGCCGACCATCAGCAGCAACCGGCCCGCTCGGGTGAACCCATTCAGGAACTTGCCTTTTTGCTCGAAGCTAAAGAGGAAGTAGCAGAGGATACTGAGCAGAGTCAACGTATACAGGATGTTGTTGATCGCCTGAGTCAGGTAGACCTCTTTTCCGATGAGGCCGCGCACTGCATTAGCGGTTTGAGTGATCTGGTCCAAGTTCGCGCCGGTTTGCTGCATCAGAGCCTGTTCTCGTTCGGGGTTTAGCCGCACATTCTGAGCGACGAGCCTGACCCCTTCCACAGTCATGCCTGTTTCCTGAGCGATGGCCCCTGCGCGCTGATCTGTCAGCACGAAGCCGTTCGGAACGATGATCGAGTCCGTGCGAGTGGGAACCAGCACGCGGACCGAGTCTCGGACCTGCGGCAGCATTTCCGTGGCGAACGCATTGAACTGCTGGCCGCCCCACATGCCCAGGATGATGCCGATAGGGATGCGCGCCATCCAGCCGTGTTTCTTCGAGAACACCATGAAGCCCATGACGCCGATGGGAAGCAGCAAACCAAAGGTCCACATGCCCGGAGTAGCGGGTCCATCGACAGTGGCGGCTTTACCAATCATGGTGTCCCACCACGAAGCTTCGAGGTTCTCGGTCCAGAGACCGACGACCGCGAATCCGACAGCAAGACCGATGTATACGTGCTCGAAGAAGCGATAGAACTTGTTCTCGCGATACAGAATGCTGTACAGGGCGATGGTGGCGATGCCACCCACAATCAGCTTGAGGAGATCATGACTCATGACTTATGCGTCCCCCTTGCGGAACCATTTTGTGAAAATGCCCATGTTGCCCAGAATCACCAAGATGATGAGCATGATGAGTGCGGTGTGAAGCGAGGCAAAATACTGCATTCCCCGCTTGTACTGGGCGCCCTCGAGCGGTGGGATCGAACCGTTGAATCGTTTGTACTCGGCCTTGGAGGCTTTTCCGTCCACACGGTGGTTGACACCCTCGACCATCATGGTTTCGAGCTCAACAACTCCGCGCAAGCCGTTAGACATGCCTATGAGCTGCCCGGCAGCAAAGTAGTTCATGTGCTCGGGACCCATCACACCGGTCACAAGCGCCGCGATGGGCACCCGCGAGGGCGAACCAAAACGTTGAATAACGATTCGAGGCGTGCCCGAAGCAGTGACGATCGTATAAAGCTGCAGATCTTCAAGCCGTCGCACACCCTTGAGCACCGGAGATTCGAAGACTGACTTGCTGCGGCCGTCGGCGGGGTCGATCATCGTTCGATCCCAGGCCTTTCGAAGGTCGCTGGCCATGGACGACGCGAAGCTCTCGGCTTGCGGGAAGTACTTCAGGTCCACATAGTCCTGCCAGGGCTTGAAGCCGCCGTCGGGGAACTCCTTGTTCACTCTGCGGATCACGTTACGCGCCACCTGCGGGGCTTGCGGGTCGGCGGCCGAGAAGAGCACAAACTTGCTCTTGCGTGAGCGCAGAATGCGCAGAAGAGCTTCGAGCTGACCTGCGCTTTCGCCTCGGCTACTCACGGTCCAGTCGGACTGAATGACGACCACGCTGCCTTCCGGAAGGCTATTCAGCTTCACAAAGAGCGCGCCGGTGCTGTCTTCAATCTTCACTGGAATCACCAAGCCCTTGATGAACAAGGGGATGGCGGTTGCCAGAATCAGCATCAAATAGAGGACCTTGCGGTCAATCTGCTGAAGTTTTTCCATCCAAAGGGGTTGTTTCATTAGCTTCCACCTCCGCTGCGCTCAAGGCTGAGCCAGAGTCGAATGCCCATGGCGAGACCGCCGATAAAGATTCCCCATTCGAGGGCGCGGATCGAGGGTGCTTGCAGCGTGTCTCGAATCCAGAGCCGGATCGAAGTGAGCGAGAAGTTGTTGGCAAAGTGCGAGGGGTCGCCGCCGGTGATACGTTCAATCACCTGACCGCTTCCGTATTCGGCCAATCCCATCAGCGCAAGAATCATGATGAGCGCGCTGGCCAGGAGAATGGTCGATTCGATCGAGCGGATGCGGAACGCACGGTAAGCGGCGCTGAGGATGAAGAACGCGATGATGGAGAACATCGCAGCGTCCATGTTCTGCAGCATTCCGTCGAACAGGAAGTCCTTGCCGTACTGCCAGAAGGTCCAGCTTTCGGCGTTCGCGTGGACTCCGGCACTGCGAACGTTGTCGATGTATTCGCCGTAACCGACCGTGATCATCGCCATCATGCTACAGAGCAGAACCAGTGAGAACGCCCAGTCCTTTTGTCGCTTAAGGAAGCGCCCGGCGTGGACGCGCAGAACCGAATAGACACCGAGGAACAACAGGATGCCTTGGATGACCTGCAGGATCTTGCCCATGACGGTCGTGCCGTCTTGCAGGGTTAGGCTGACGGCTTCGACAGAGTTGAGCGGCTTTTGGCTGGCGTCAAGCCCAAGCGGAAGCGGCCACAGCCACGAGAGAACGTAGAAGCCACCCGCGAGGAACGTGAGCAAGATGATGATGGGCCGACGCAGCTTGATGGGCGTATTGAACATCGCCACCATGAGCAGAAGGCCCACGAAGATAGCGGACAGGGCCATGATGTAGGCCTGTTGAGAACCGCCCGGGGCTTGGAAGAACTGCAGACTTGGTGCCTGCGCCAATGGAAGGAAGTTCATTAGGCTCCGCCTCCCTCTTCGGTCACTCCGTCGGCGGGTTCACGCTGAGGAATCTCTTCGGGCTTTGGCGCATCGGGCTTCAGTTGGTGATAGAACCAAGTGTCCGAGATGGACTTTCGTTCGCCATCGACCAGTTGAGTGCCGTCTCTTTCTTGGGTCTTCAGGCCGCTGACGACCTCAAATGTCGAGGCGAGCGAACCGAAAAGGATCATTCCCATCACGGTCATTTTGATCCAATCTTGGCCGACGAGCGAACCCACCAGCACCGGCTGGCGCGAGAGGTAGGCGCTGGCCGCATAGAACTCGTCCGAGATGAGAACGTAGTCGCAGGCGGCGATGAAGAACGGCGTTTGGGTGTTCTGCGTGGAGCCAGCCACTTGAATGGCGCCGACGCTGTTGGCCGTTTCCGCGAAGATCAGCGATTCGGCGAAGAACTCACCGAGGAAGAAAGCCGCGGCGACTTTTTCGCGGTGAATGGTTCCCGAAACGCCAGTGGCGAAAGCGAATTGGCGATCGGAGATGAAGCGGACCGAGTCTTGGTCAAATCGCTCACTAAGGCCCTCGCGCTGGTAGGTCTCGCTGATGATTTCCTGGGCCACGGTGTAGACCGCAGCATCCGCGCAGCAGAGCCGGATCGGAGTGGCGAACCGGGCGGCTGTCTTGGTCACGTGGCCAAAAATATTCAGCGCCTGCATCGAAATGGCGTTGAGACCACCGATGCCAGGGACCATGAGTACCGGTCTGCCCATTTCCGTTGCACGTCCAATCGCCTCTTCAATGGCGTTGAGACCCGCGATCCTTCGGATATACACTTCTTTGCCGCTTCCCTTGCTGGCGATGGCTCTTCGAATATTGAAGAGCACAAATGCCGAGAACAAGAGCACGAGCAGGATGCTTATCCAACCTGTGTCGTAATACTGCTCACCCATAACTTATTTTCCTACGGAGGACTCCTCCGCTTGACGCCTTTCGATGGCATCCACTAATCGGTCCACGTTTTCTCGCTTAGAGAGAAGACGCGTGAGTTGATCAAAAAGCTCGGCGCCCACAATGGGAGCGATGAACCCGCAGAACATCAGAGCAGTATGCGCCATGATGTTCGACACTGGCTTATGCAATTCAAGCGCCAGAATTGTCGGCACTGCCATCCCCCTCTTCACGATCGCGTCGGCAGACTTCCGTATCAGGTCTTCCTCCTGATCCGGGGTCATTTCCTCTTCCCAAAAAGACCGCATCGCCATTCCAGTGATGGGCGATTTTAGCCAAAACGGCGTCCTGATTGTTGGCAAAACGCAAATAAACTCCTCGGAAGGGCTCCATTCGTGCCCCTTTTGGCAAAGGAGAGAGTTTTACACCCTCTTCATCGACCCACGCGCTCACCACGCGGTCCCACTCCAGCACCGTGTTGTTGGCTCCGCATTTGGAGGTTGCGCCCGACTCATCCAGCTTGTAATGCGTCGGCAACAGCAGCTCGCCCGAGCTGGTGAGGATGAGCACGATGCCAAGGATCGAGAGCGGAATGCTTCGAGTCCAAACCAGGCCGATGAGCCCCGCGATTACGGCGACCAGAATCA
>JALHPH010000032.1 GCA_022842565.1 Fimbriimonadaceae bacterium | reverse complement strand
TGCTCTTCCGATCTCCTCGCGATGATGGACGATGAGATATTGCGTGAGCTGCGGAAACCCGATCATGCCCCCCGGGAGCGTTATCACGTCCTGCTCTCCGTATTCAATCTTCCCCAAACGGGTCTCAATCATGTTCTGCATCATCATGGTTACATGTAGTCCAGCAAGCTCAGTTGGAACGACTTGGCCGAGACCTGGAGGGCAGCTTGGTAGGCCACCTCAGCCTGCTGAAGTCGCGAAATCGCATCGGCTAAATCAACGTCCTCGATATCGGAGATGTCTTTGGCATAATCCTCCAATCGGCGCTCATTGAAATCTTCTTGGCGGTTCACCGTGTTGATGCCCGTGCCCGCTGCGGCCCGAAGCGCGTTGATGTCCTTATTGGCATCCTGCAATCGGGGGATGCTCACTCCGCTCAGGGCACCTTGTGCTCCCGATTCCAAGTTGACGCGGAGTTCTTCGAGCGCGCCAAAGGCCTCTTGGAACGTAGCGTGAGAATCGCTATTGACCCGGAGCACATTGCCGTGAGAAATCTCGATGAGAATCGGGTTCTGGTCGCCGGTGAAGTTCAGCACGCCGGCGACGGCTTGATAGGGTGCCGCGTCATGCTCCTGGCCTGCGAAAACATACTGCCCGCTTGATCCGCGCTGATTGGCCAATCGCACGAACTGCTCTTGCAGGCTCCGGACTTCCAGCGCCATCGCCGACCGGCTTTCGGAATCCTGGCTTTCATTGGCGCCTGCCAAAGCAAGCGTGTAGGCTCGGTCCATCAGCTTGTCGATATCAGTGAGAGCTGATTCGGTGTTTTGAAGGTAGTCCTTGCCGGTCTTCAGATTTGCGTCGTATTGAGTCACGGCGCGACTGAGCGACTTGGTACGCAGAAGCTGCAAAGCACCCGGCGCATCATCGCTGAGCTCATTGATGCGCTTGCCCGAGGCCACTTGGTTTTGCGCCTCCACGTATTCGGCCAGGCGCGAGTTGGCCAAGCGTTGCCGATTCGCATAAACCTGGTTTGTACTCACTCGCATGGCTTTACCTTCTACCTATCGCCGTCAAACCTCACCTACCGAATGAGGTTAACTAAATCTTCGGCAACTTCATCCAAAACCGTGAGGACTCTTGCTGCTGCTTGATAACTTCTTTGGTATCGCATGAGGTCGGCCATCTCGTCATCGAGGCTGACGCCGCTCACACTCTGAATCTGATTCTCAACCTGCAGGGCCACCTGCTCGTACGTTGTGGTCAAGCCTTTGTAGTACGAGGCATCCTGACTAATGCTTCCGACCGCATCGCGATAAAAGCCACTGAAGGTTCGGTCCCCGAGCGCTGAGATGTTGGTCTCCCGCAAGTTACTCAGGCTGAGAGCCAATCCGCCGTCGCCTGCAGCGCCGGTTACACCGGTCGCAATCGCGTCTAGCGAGCTGAGAATCGCAGGGTCGAGCGCAAAGTCTGCGGCACCCGTTTGGGGAGCGGCATCATTGAAGAACCGCACATTGGTATTGCCATCCGCGTTGATTCCGGTCATGTGCACCGAGTTCACTTGGCTGCGCAAGTTGTTGGCGAGGGCATCCAGGTCGGCGCGGGCAGAGGTGATGCGCGAAAGGGCCTGGAAGTGGCCCGACAACTCACCGTTGCGCAGTGGAATATCCACCGTGCCGCCGGTCAGCGTGCCATTCGCCGCGTTGTAGGTGCGCGGAACCGGGTGGTATTCGGCTTGAGAAACCAGCGGGCTATTGCTCAGATAAACGCTGGTCGAGCCGTCTCCGTGTTGCGTCGTCGTGATATTGACAATTCGGCTGAGATCGCTGATGGCAAGGTCGCGTTGGTCCATCAGGTCGTTCGGCATTTCACCCATGGCAGACGAGGCCCGAATCTGGTCGTTTAGCCGCGCGATCTGTTCCGAAAGCGCGTCGACGGAGTCAAACGCATTGTTGATTTCCTGTTGGATGGTCCCTTCCACCTGTTCCAGATCGGAGTAACTGGTTCGGATCCGGTCGGTAAGGGTTTGGGCTGCGTTGCGTAGATTGAGGCGAGCCGCTTGGTCCGCTGGATTGCTAGCTAGGCCAGACCATCCATTGAAAAACTGGTCAAGTGCATTGGCGATGCCCAAATCGCCCGGCTCGTTATAGACTTGCTCGATGCGCGAGAGCCCGGTCGAAAGAGCATTTCCACGGCCCAGATCGGAGTTTGCGGTCTGATATCGCATATCCAAGTAGCTGGCTCTGGCCCGCGAGATACTGGAAACAGCCACGCCCGAACCGATCGCCTCGCGACCGTAGCTCCAAAAACTGGAGGGGTCCAGCGTCTGCATTTCCACTGTCTGGCGCGAATAGCCGCGGGTATTGACGTTGGCCATGTTGTGGCCAATCGTATCCATTGCCCGCTGAAATGCGCGCAGTGCGGTACTGGCCGAATTGATGCCTTGAAATGGACCAGACATGCCTTAGGCCACCTGATTGACCAGGACGGCCTCTTGGGTGCAGGGTCCATAGTCTTTCTTTTGGTCGTTCGCGGCTTTCGCGATGATCGCCATCGAGCCGTGGACGTAGTCCATCTCGTTCGCGATGAGAGTGCGGTTGCGGTCCAGTTTGTCTTTGAGGTTTGCGCCCACAGAGACCACGCGGTTGGCAAGGTGTTCGATCTGGCTCGCTTCGGCTGCGGGCAGCACTCCTACGATGCTTCGAACCTTCGGGTCCACACCCAAAGATTCGGCCAGCGATGTCGTAGAGGCCGAGGCCATTCGATCAATCTCTTGCATGCGCTGCATCATTCGGTCCAGCTCAGGCTGAATCCGCTCGACACGACCCACGTCGCGAAGGACAAGTGCGGCACCTTGTTCGGTCAGAGACCGTTGGAGCCGTTCGGCAGTGGCGAGCCATTCCCACCACCACCTTTGGAGTTCACGTGATTTCATTTTTCACCTTGTTTTTCTAAAATGAGGCGAGCCGCCTCCTGTCGTAAAATCGAGTCGCGGACGTTCTCGTTCAGCATCTTGGCGATGCCAAACGAGCCGGTGTCGCCGATGGTGTCCGCGAGCGCGTTCTGGAACTGGTACTGAAGAAAGTCGCCCATCATTCCGGTACCGAAAGCCCCCTTGGGCGTGAGCCGCTTCATAAGGTCTTTCACAAAGACTGACTCCACATCCTTCGACGCCTTGTCGAGCTTATCGAGCTCCCGACGGGCGGCATCGCCCAGTTGGCTTTCGAAAAGTTCGAACGGGGTTTGGCCGCCGATGCGCAACAGCGGCCGCTCACCCGACTGAACCGCCCCATTGAGGTTCAAATCGATTTTCATTGCACTCGGATGCGAGCGCGAAGCGCCCCCTGCTCCTTCAGGGCTTGCAGAATTGCGATCATATCGCGCGGGGTCACTTTGAGGGCTTGGAAAATGCGGGCTAGGTCGCTGATCGTAGCGGCCGGACCGACGACACTTAGCTTCGTCTCCTCGGTCGCCTTGATGGTCTCGTTTTTCTCGGTGGCGGTGGTGCCGCCGGAGCTGAACGCAGTGGGCTGGACTACGGCGTTGAACGCTTCGATCACCACGCGCAGACTGCCCTGGGCAATCACGGCTGGGCCGAGTCGAACGTTTCCGCCGATAACGATGGTGCCGGTTCGCTCGTTGATGACCACCAACCCCTCGCTGTCCACCATCACTTCGAGCGACTCGATCTGGCTGAGTGCTTGCACCGGCGACATCACCTGAGGCAAGCGCACCCGGATCGTGCCGCCGTCTAGGGCGGTCGGGTCAAAGGCTGGGTCGGCATCTCGGATGGCATTGGCCACGCGCAGCGCGGTCGTTAGGTCGCCTTCATCCAGCTCAACAAAAAGAAACTCGTTGAAAACGATTTGGAAGGGTACGGTGCGTTCCACAATGCCGCCGCTTACGAGGCGCCCCACGTTGACGTGGTTCTTTTGAACGCTTCCTCCTGCGCCGCCGGAGACATTGAATCCGCCGACGCTCACCGGGCCTTGGGCGACGACGACTGCGTTTTGGTCGTCATTCGCACCGAAGAGCGGCGCCTGCAAGAGATAGCCACCCTGCAGACTCTTGGCATCGCCGATGCTGGTGACCGTGATATCGATCGTGTTGCCCGCTGAAGCAAAGGGCGGCAGTTCGGCGGTGATCGCCACAGTCGCGATGTTCTTGCTATCGAGCTGACCCGGCTCGATCATCGTTCCGAAGCGCTTGAGTGCGTTGCTCAAAAGAGTTGCGGTGAACGGAGTTTTTTGGGTGTCACCCGTGCCTTCCAATCCGACCACCAGGCCGTAGCCGAGGAGTTGGTTGCCACGGACGCCACGGAAACGGGCGATGTCCTTGATGCGGACTTTCATGCCGACTTGCTCGGCGCGGTCGGCTTTGGCTTCGTCAAAGACCACCACGGGCGGCGCGGGCTTCGCAGCTACAGCGCGGCTTCCGCCTTGGCCCATGGCCAGCGGAGCGAGAATCAACAGAGTAATGAGGGCGGGGATTTTCATAATGTGCGTCCTGGTCAGAAGAGCCAGTCAATCACTTGCGTGAGCAAGCCTTTGCGCTGGCGGTCGGCGATGGAGCCCTTCCCCTCCAGGCGGATCTCGGCTTGAGCCATCGATTCACTCAGCACGCTGTTATCCGGAGCGATGTCATCGCGCCGCACAATGCCGCTGAGCTTAAAAATTTGGGTTTGCTGATTGATGACCACCGTGCGGGTGCCTTCGATGATGAGGTGACCCCTTGGCGTGATCGATTTCACTTCAGCTGTGAGTCGTGCGCGCAGCGAGCCGTTCTGGGTGGTCGAACCCTGACCCGTGTTGGTGCTGGCTGCGTTGCTGGTCGGCGCTGGCTTCAGGAGACCAAAAAGGCTGTTCAGCACGTTCGATCCGAGCGTATTGTTATCGGCTTTGTTCGCCGAGGTGCTCGCGGCGTAGGTCGCTACGGTCTGCTCGCTGATCAAAATCGTGAGTAGGTCGCCGGCCTCGCGGGCCGTTCGGTCCAGCAAAGGGTTGCGACCGTTTTGCCAGAGCGACCCCGATTCGCCAGCCTCTCCCTTATCCACCACCTGCGCGGCGGCGGGCATGGTCAGAGCGGCGGTGGCAATGAGCAGCGAAAGGAATCTCAAAGAATCACCTCAATCGTATTCTCGCGGACGAGCCGACCGGTCAAGCGGTTCTTTTCGGGAGTTTCCACTTCCACCGTCTGGTTGGCGGCGTCCACGCGCAGAACTCGGCCCTGAAGCTCGATGCGCACTCCGCCTGACTGGGCGATGATCGCGACCGTCGAGCCGACTTTCGGCAGCGTGATCAGGCTCTCGATTCGGTACTGGAACAGTCGGTTGGCGTGGCGGACGTCGTCCACGAGCACTTCGAGCGTCACCGTCGCCGAGTTGCCTGAATTCCGGGTTTGCGTAATCGAATAGCGCACTGTTCCCTCGGGCACGCGCAACGGTCCTGGATCGCGGGTGGTGTCGGTCACGCGGAAGCTCTCGCCTAGCGTGGAGCGCAGTGCCTGCAGTGCCTCCGCCGCCAGGACTTCGTGGGTGATCATCTGCGAAGCGCGCGTCACGACTACGGCTTCCGGGCCGGTGATCGGATTGCGCTCGATGTCAATGCCCGATTGTCGCAGCTTCATTTCGATGCGACTGCGGTCAATCCGGCGGACTTGCCCAAGTGGCGGAGCGGCTTCAAGCAGTGTTGCAGCCAGCTCTGCGCCGTTCGGCATGGCAGAAAAGTCAAAGAGGTCGCCGAGCGTGACACGGTCGCGGTTGAGCCGTAATTCGCCTGGATAGCTCAGGCCCTTGGCAGCTTGGGTGCCAGGAATGATCGGCTGCGGCTGCGGCCTGGTTTCAGGCTTGGTTTCGGGTTTCGGATCGGGCTTGACGGGTGGCTTTGTGGCCGGAGTCGTGGGGCGCTCCACCGACTCGGATGCGACCACACGGAAGCTCACCAGCGCCGCGTTTTCGCCCGCCAGGATCTTGATGCCGCTCTCAACATTGAGTGTTAAAAGCGTCGGTCGGTCGCTGGCAATTGCAATGCCGTCCGATTCGGGAACCGGCTCTGCACTCGCAAACTTAGCCACAACCAAGCGGCCAGAAATGATCCACTGGCTGGCGACCTGCGAACGCACGGTCCCATCCTCCGAAATCTCAATGCCCGTAGCGTTCTTTGGAATCAGGATTTCTGGAATGAGGCGGTAGCCTTTTTCGTGCGCCAATCGACCCTCGAGGACGCTGAGCTTTGCTGTGCGACCATACACCACGCGGCCCTCGCGCAGGAACCGTAAGTAGGCACCACCATCGACCCGGACATCCAGGCTCGGCGTGCTCAGAAGAATGGAAAGGACTAGAGAATTCAACATGGTGTTAAGGGCTCCTTATCGCTTGAGCTGGTTGAGGGTGCTGAGCATGTCGTCCGCGGTCTGGATCGCTTTCGAGTTCACTTCGTAGGAGCGTTGGGCCAAGATCATGCGGACCATTTCCTCGACAATCGACACGTTCGAACCTTCAAGGAATCCTCCCTGCAAGCTTCCAGCGCCGTCGCTGCCTGCGTCCACAGTTTGAGGATCGCCACTTGCGCCGCCCGCCTGGTATAGGTTCTGACCGATGCGCGTCAGGCCCGAGGGGTTCGGGAAGACGCTCAGCTGAATCGTCCCGAGCGTTCGGGGATTAGATTCCCCAGGAATCTGCGCTGTGACCTGGCCGTTGGGGCCAATCGTAAAGCTCGTGGCATTCACGGGAACCGTGATTTGCGGCTGCAATCGGAAGCCGTCGGTAGTCACCAAGTCACCGTTTGCATCGCGCTTGAAGCTACCGTCGCGGGTGTATCCCGTAGAGCCATCAGGAAGTTCGATGCTGAAGAATCCTTCGCCCGAGATGGCGACTTCATATGGGTTGCCAGTCGCCTGCAGACCACCCTGCACGTGGCTCGTGGCGTTGCCCGCGAACTTCGCGCCCAAACCGACCTGAACGCCAGTGGGTGCCGAAGTCGATCCGCCCGTGCTTGCGCCCGAGGCCCGCAGTGTCTGATACATGACATCCTGGAATTCAGCCCGCTGCTGCTTGAAAGCGGTGGTATTGACGTTTGCCAAGTTGTTGGCGATCACGTCGAGATTTGTTTGCTGGGCCACCATGCCGGTGCCTGCTGTGATGAGTGCGCGTACCATGTTCCTTTGGTTCCTCTAGGGGTTCAAAAAATGTCTTAGCCTTGGACCATTCGCTGGATGAGCTGCTGGGTCATTTCGTCTTGCTGCTGCACCGAGCGTTGGGCCATTTCATAAAGTCGCTGGACTTTGATCATCTCGACCATCGAGCCCACAGCGTCCACGTTCGAGCCTTCGAGCGCGCCGGCCGTGATCTTGGGCGAGTCGATGGCGGTCACCTGGCCAGCGGCCACGTACCGGTGCGCACCGAGCTTCGAAAAATCGCCTTGATAGACTCCGAGGGATCGCTGGACGCCCTCGGCGTCCGTGATCATTCCCCCTGCTTCAAAACCAGCCTTGCCGGTGGGAAGGGTAATGGTCCGGCCATCGGAACCAAGAACTGGGAAGCCGTCCCGTGTGACGAGCAGGCCCTCTTCATTCTTGGTAAAGGCTCCGTCGCGGGTGTACTGAACACCCGTCGAAGTCTGGATCGCGAAGAGTGCGTTTTCTTCTTCCAGGGCAACGTCCAGCGGGTTCCCCGTGGGCTGCACGGCGCCTTTTGTCGATTGGGTGAACGAGCCGACCGTTTGGGTCCCGGCGCTCATACGACCGATGCTTGGTCCGAGCCCGGCGTGCGAGCGGAGCTCTTGGGAAAATGCCTGTTGGAATGCGATGCGCTCGGCCTTGAACCCCTTGGTCGAGATATTCGCAAGGTTGTTCGCAGTGACGTCCAGCCATTGCTGACCCATCTGCATGCCGGTAGCGGCGGTGTAAATTCCACGGTTCATCCCACAATGTGTATCGGCACGTATCCTTGCGGGTTTAGGGCAAGAACTTGACAATCCACTTGAGGTTTGCTCAAATCAACGGTTCAAACGTGGAAAAAGAGTGGCCCTTTGAATCAATAAAGGAGCCCAGCCAGGATGAAATTCGCTGCGTAGATGAGCACCATGGAGATGACCACCGTCGAAGTGGTGGCTCTTCCAACGCCGACCGCGCCACCCTCCGTGCGCATGCCCTGTCGGCACGCCACGATGGCGATGATGAGCGCGAACACCGCTGCTTTGATGAGTCCACCCACCATATCCCACGGTTGGACGAACTGCTGCAAAGACCGGGTGAACGAGGCTTCGGGCACGCCGCTGAGTCGCGAAATGAGCATCCCGCCGCCGATGCCTGCGTAGTTTCCGATGAGCGTGAGCATCGGCAAAGCGATGATCGCGGCGAGCAGCCGGGGCACGATGAGATAGCGAGTCGGGTGGACCGCCAACATCCTCAGCGCGTCGATCTGCTCGGTGACGGCCATGGTGCCGAGTTGCGCCGCGATGGCCGACCCCGCCCGCGCCGCGACCATAAGTCCGGCCAGAACGGGGGCAATTTCGCGTGTCACCGCCAGCCCCACGGCCGCGCCAGCCAGGCTGCTCGCTCCGTAGCGCACCAAGATTTCGGTGGAATAGAGCGCCAGGACCGAACCAGAAAAGAAAGTGGTCAGCGCGACAATGGGAATGGACCCAAAGCCAATCACGGAGATTTGCTGGGCGAGTTCCGCGAATTCAAACGGCTTTTGGAACAGCCGTTTTAGGGCGTCCCACAGGATGAGCGCACATTCGCCCACGAATTCCAGCACTTGGCCACCCATTGAACTGCATTGTACGCAACCAGGAGACCCCAAGGCGTGTAACATGAGACATGGCACTCTCGTTCTTGGCTTCAGCGAATCTCATCAATTACGCTGCGATCATCCCCTGCCTCGCAATACTTGTCCTGGTTCTCGTTTTCATGGGCGCCTTCACCGTGGGCCAACAGGAAGCGGTGATTGTGCAACGGCTAGGAAAATTCCAGAAGGTGGCCCGCGCGGGTCTTCACTTCATCATCCCGTTCGTTGATATTCGGGTGGGCCGCGTGAACCTGCGTATCCGCGAACTCGACATCCCCGGCCAGTTCAAAACCCGCGACAACGTGTTCGTGGACATCATGATCCGGGTCCAATACTCTATCCTGCCAGAGCGCGTGGCAGATGCTTACTACAAGCTCACCGCGCCAGAACAACAGATCACGGCCTTCGTGCTGAACACCGTTCGGGGCGAAGTGGCCAAGATGGAACTCAGAGAAATCTTTGAGCACCAGGATTCGGTGGGCGACGCCGTCAATCAGCAACTTTCGCTCCGCATGGCCGAATTTGGCTTCGAAATTCACAACTCGCTGGTGAACGAGATTCAGCCCGCCAGCGAGGTCGTTCGCTCATTGAACGCCGTGATGGCCTCGGAAAATGCCAAGAAAGCTGCCCAGAACGAAGGCGAAGCGCATAAGCTGAAGACAGTACTTCAAGCTGAGGCAGACGCCGAAGCCAAGCGCTTGCAGGGTGAAGGTATCGCCAAACAGCGCGAGGCCATCGTGGGCGGCCTTTCGGTTTCGGTCGAGAGCCTAAAAAAGGCGATGCCCAACGCCGACGCCAACGACCTGATGCGGCTGGTGCTGATGAACCAATACTTCGATGCCCTTCGCGATATCTCATCGGGTGACAAAACCAAGGTCATCTTTGTTCCGACCGCTCCGAACAGCATGAACTCTTATGCCGACCAGCTGATGCAGGGCATGATGATGGCGCAGGAAGTGGCTGGCACTGAGCGGGGCCCTCATGGCCCGGTGCCCGCGCCGCCCCGAAGGTCGGCTCAACCCGAGCAGGCCTGAAAGGTAGACTTCTGAGTCTAGTGGATTTCAAATCGACCCTTAATCTGCCCGACTCAGAAGCGACGATCCCGATGAAAGCGGGGCTCCCTGAGCGCGAGCCCGCCCTGTTGAAGGAGTGGGAGGAGATGGGGCTTTA
>JALHPH010000031.1 GCA_022842565.1 Fimbriimonadaceae bacterium | reverse complement strand
ACGCGGCGCCATCAAGATCACCCATATCATCGCCATCCTCATGGTCGTCGCGGTGTTTGTGCTCGTGGGGATGTCGCTCTTTTCGGATTCTCCGCAGCAAGCAGGGGGCCGGTTCATGGATGCCCTGGCCCGCCACGATAGCCAAAAACTGGGTCATCTTTCGCACGTTTCTGGGCAAAGCTCCGAGCAGATGGCGCAGCGATGGGAGAAGTTAGTGAACGGCCCGGCCAAGCATTTCCGCTTCTATTGGCGCATTTCGGGTACTTCTCAGGCTTCAGGCGATACGGCTGCGGTCCAGATGTTTGTGGAACGCGATCAGGGTGCGCCGACGGCCTACGAAGAGAAATTTGAACTCCCGATGGTGAAGGTGGAGGGTCAATGGAAAGTGGATATCCGCCGCCTTGACCGCCGCATTTTCCCGTTCCTCCCGCGCTAAACGCTCATGCCCCATCGAGAGCGCCTGGTGCGTTTTACTGCAATTGCGCCCGAGAGTAGCCCGGTTGAGTTCGTGAGTGACATCTTAGGGTGGGATCATCCTACTGCCATGATCTTTAGCGAAAGCAAGTGGCAAATTGACCTGCCGCTTCCTCCCGACGCCCGGCTCGAGTACCAGTTCGTGATGGGCGGCAAGTGGTTCTTGGACCCCGGCGCGCGCAGCAAATGCGAGAACGGCTTTGGCGGGCAGAACTCGGTCTATACCGGCCCAGATTATCGCTTCTCACCCCTGCATCACGAGCCAGTGGTACAGTTGCGACGCATGTCCGTGCCCATGCTTGGGCCGAACGGCAAGCAACCCATCACGATTATTCGTCCGGTCGGCCGTCATCAAGACCTTCCAATCATCCTCTTCGCTGATGGTACGGAGTATTTGAAGAAGGTCCGGCCGCACGTGATTCTTCAGAACATGTATGAGCAGGGGCGTGCGCCAGCAGCGGTGACGGTGTTCATCCCACCGGTCGACCGAATGCGGGAATACCTCCACGAATCCCGGCCCTACGAAGAGTTCATCACCCAGCAGGTGCTGCCCGAAGTCCGTCGGCGCACCCCGGCGTCTGCCTCGGCCGACCGGGTATTCGTGACCGGCGCAAGTCTCGGCGGGCTCATCTCCATGCGCCTCGCGCAGAATCACCCTGATCTCATCGCAGGCGGCGTGCACAGCCAGTCAGGGGCCTTTTGGGCTTCACCCGGCGTACTGAGCCTGGCCGCGCTCCGGAAACTTCCAAAAGGCTTGCAACTGGTGCTCGACTGGGGCAACTTTGAGGGAGTCCTGACGGCCTCCAATAACCGCATCAATGATGCCCTTCATCGATTGGAGCGCCCCCACCACGTGCTCACCAGCCCGGAGGGGCATAACTGGACGGCTTGGCTTGGGCGGTATGAATCAGGCGTTGGCAAGCTACTGTCTGGCCTCGCAAAAACACCGCGTTAACAAGGTAGCATCGAAGCTATGTTGCCCCGCGGGCTGACCACGGCCATCGCCGTTTGCATCACTCTTTTGTGCGCTTGCTTGGCTATGGCACAGTCCACCGCCCCAGTGAAACTGAAAGCGGGCGATAGAATTCGGGTGGTCGTCATCGCGTTCCAGCAGTTCGATGCCGAATACGAGGTGCTTACGGACGGCTCAGTTTCGGGAATCGGCTTCGGGCGCGTGGTGGCTACGGGTAAGACGGTTGAGCAGTTTCGAAAAGAGATCACTGCGGGTATCTCGCGGTACGTTCGTGACCCTCAGGTTGCGGTGGTGCTGGTCAAGGAACGCCCACAGTCTGTCTTTCTCATCCGAATCGAACCACTAAGTGAGGAACTGCGCAATGGCGCGGTGCGTGCTGCAACCAGCCCCGGAGCGTTCCCTTGGGTCCCGGGCCTGACACTACGACAACTGCTGGCCCAATCTCAACTCCCCAACCAGATTGACCTCTACCAGACCCGCATCTATCGTAAGACCGGGCAGACCATCACGGTCGATCTTCAGCGACTTCTGGAAAACTCGCCGACGGAATGGAACGGGCCGATGCAGCCGGACGATTTGGTCGCGATACTCCCACGGCCAACCATGCGGATTTGGGTGGTGGGCGCTGTGCTCCGACCGGGCGTCTACTCCCTGCCGGAAGACGCCGACCTCAGCACCGCTCTGACGCGGGCTCTCGGCATCAATAACGCGGTCCGCGTCGAGAACTATCCGATGCAGATCACGGTCCGACGCGGCCCCGAAACCAGGACTTTCCAGGAAGGCAGCCTCCCGAATCGAACCGAATTCGCGCTTGAGTCGGGCGATACCATTCATGTGGAACTTCCCAAGCTCCTTCGAGTAACAGTCGGCGGCGAAGTCGTTCGACCTGGCGAATTCTTGGTCGGGCCCGACACAACTGTGGCCGACCTTGTGCTTGCCAATGGCGCTGGCCCAACCCAATTGGGCACCGCACGCGGCGTCATCGTGATGCGCGGAAACGAGGTTTTGGTGACTGATGCCGTCCCGCCGTCGCCTGGCACCCTCGGCTTCGCGCTGCAGAGCGGCGACTCGGTTTTTGTCCTGCGCAATACGGAAGAGGTCGTGGTTCTGGGCAGGGTGAAGAATCCAGGGCGCTACCTCATCGAACCCGAAAAGCCGATGTTCCTGTCTGATGCACTGGCGCAGGCGGGTGGCCTCGATCCTCGTGGAACGCTCCGCCGAGTCTATGTTCTCACCCGCGAGGGCGACCGGATGGTCACAAAACAGTACAACCTCGATGAGTTCTTGAAGGACGGTAAGCTAGAATCAAACCCAAAGTTGAAAGCGGGAGATGCCGTTTTGTTTGGCGAACCACAGGGTGTCACTCTGCAAACGCTCACGCAAGTTCTCACCACCACGCTCCTTCTGGATAATCTTATTAATCGCTAATGGCAGGTATCAATATTTCTCAAGAACCAATTGCAATCGGGATCGAACAAATCTTAGAATGTCTCCCGCATCGCTACCCGATGCTGCTCGTCGATCGCATAGAGGAGATGCGACTTGGAAATTCTTGCGTGGCTCTGAAAAACGTGACGATCAACGAGCCTTTCTTCCAGGGCCACTACCCCGGCAGGCCGATCATGCCGGGCGTGCTGATCCTGGAAGCCATGGCGCAGGCCGGCGCAGTGATCCTCCTTTCGAACCCGGATTACACTGGACTGATTCCCGTGATCGGAGCGATTGATGACGTGAAGTTCCGCCGCCCCGTTGTTCCAGGCGACCAGCTGCGCACACTTGTTGAACTCATCTGGATCCGCTCACGCGTCGGAAGAATCCGTTGCACCGCCACCGTCGAAGGCGAGTTGGTTGCGCAAATGGAAATGACATTCAAGCTGTTGCATCGAGAACGACCTCTTTGACCACCATCCACCCTACTTCTGTTGTGAGCACCCGCGCCGAAATCGGGCAGGGCGTCATCATTGGCCCCTTGTGCTATGTGGAGGACGATGTGGTCATAGGCGATGGCACGATCCTGGATAGCCACGTGACCATCAAAGGCGGCACCCGCATCGGGGCACGGAACACCATCTTCCAGGGAGCGATCTTGGGAGGGCCGCCGCAGGATCGCCGCTACAAAGACGAGCCAACTTTTCTGACCGTCGGCGATGACAACGTCTTTCGAGAGTTCGTCACCATCCACCGCGCCACCGGTGAAGGGAAAGCAACCAAGGTCGGCAATCGTTGCTTTATCATGGCCAACGTCCACCTGGGCCACAACTGCGACGTCCACGACGACGTGACCATCACCAACAACGTGGGTTGCGCAGGGCACGTGACCATCGAGAGTCTGGCCAACCTGGGCGGAATGACCGGCGTGCACCAGTGGGTTCGCATCGGGCGAGCAAGCATGGTGGGCGGCATGAGCCGTATCACCCGCGACGTCCCGCCGTTCTGCATCGTCGAAGGCGACAACAAGATTTGGGACATCAACGCGATCGGCCTTCGGCGAATCGGCGTGACTTCCGAAGCTCGCTTGGCGCTGCACAAAGCCGTGAAGCTGCTGTTCAAAACCCAGCTCGGCCTCTCGCACGCCATTGAGGCTGTCGAGCGCGAAGTACCGATCACCGCCGAAGTCCGGGAGTTGCTCACCTTCGTGCAACGGTGGTTTGATGGCAAAAATGGTCGCGGCGACCAGCGGTAGTCATGGTCCTTTTTTCTGCGGGCGAAGCATCTGGCGACGCTTACGCGGGTGCCCTGATCGACGCCGTTCGCGAGCTTGCTCCCGACACTCCGATGCAAGCGGTGGGTGGCACCTATTGCCGGGCTGCTCTGGGCTCGCTGGTCGCTGAATCCTCGAATTGGGGCGCGGTCGGCATTACTGAAGCCCTGCGGGTTGCTCCGCGCGTATGGGGCGGTTTCCAGCGCGCCAAAGCGGTGCTGCGGGGTGCCCAGAGAGGGGTTTTTGTGCCCATCGACTACGGCTACATGAACATCCGGCTTTGCCGCGAGGCCAAAGCGCAGGGCTGGAAGGTCCTTTACTTTATCCCGCCTGGGAGCTGGCGCAAGGACCGTCAGGGCGCGGACCTCGTCAGCCTCACCGATCGCATCGTGACCCCATTTCCATGGTCGGCGGAGATTCTGCAAAAGGCGGGAGCGGACGCTCACTTCCTGGGCCACCCGCTGCTCAGCATGGTCCCCGAACAACCCAAAGCACCCCGTCAGGGCGTGGTGCTGATGCCCGGTAGCCGCGGGCACGAGGTCGAGCACAACCTCCGGCCGCTTTGTGGGGCGTTGATGAAACTCGGCATCCGGGAAGCAAGCGTGGCTTTAGCGCCGAACGTCGAGTTGGGGCCGATGGCGAAGTTGGGGCAGCAACTGGGTGTGACGCTCACAGGAAGTCGCGATCGATACGCACTGCTGCAATCGGCCCAGGCCGCGCTGATCTGTTCCGGAACGGCCACCCTGGAAGCCGCGCTTTGCGGCTGCCCCTGCGTCGTCGTCTATCGCGGATCGTGGGTGCAGGAGCTGGAGTACAAAATTCGCAAGCCCAAATTCGACTTCATCGCCCTGCCAAACCTCATCCTGGGGCGGCGCGTGGTAGAGGAGCTGATCCAACACGACGCGACAGCCGAAGCCATCGGCGAGTACCTAGGACCGCTCCTCAGCGAGCATTCCAAAGAAAGAGCTGCGCAATTGGAGGCCTTTGCCAGCATCAAAAATGAGCTCCAGCCCTCCACAGCAATCCAAGAAACGGCCCCGATGATTCTGGAACTGATGGGAAACCAAACACTTGCCAAGTAAAATTTTTGGAAAATTGGAAACTTTTTTGTCCGTCAGACCGCTCTTTATGAATGGAGATCAAGAATTATTCCCGAAGGGCATTAGAACCCTACAGAAACTTCAGACCCCCTCCGATAGCAAACAAGGAGCATGACCGCAATGCGAGATCATGCCAACGAACGCACTGGAGCTAACTCCGGCGCAACACGAAGCAACGCACTCGCTCGTGTGGGTTTTGTCCTCTCCTTCCCACACGAGCATTTTTTGTGCCAAGCGCTCAAGCGCACCCAAACATTAGGCACAATACGAAATGTGCAAGCAAAACTTCCTGGGTGTTGGCACGCCATGGCATTTGTCATCGGATGTGCGTTCATGAGCGGAACCGCTGGTTACGCTGCCATGTTCTCCGAGGCTGACCGTCAGGCAGTCCTCGATTACTGGGAGTCGCCCGAACGCTACCAGGTCAACATGGCCCCCGATGCCCAAAGTAATGGGCGGTGGCAGGTCCGCCTGACCCCCGAGGGCTCGCGCTGGATTTGGGATTTCAACCGAGCACGTGGCGTCGGCAAAGTCGCTCCCACTGCGGACCCGCTTGCCGGCTCGCCGCAAGTCGAATGGAGCAAATGGATCAGCGCAAAGATCGCTTATGATCGCTACATCGCCGCTTGCGATGCCCGCGCTGCCAACGAAGTGCACTTCAAACGTCCTTTCCCGGAGCAAACGATGGTCCCTGGCCCTGGCTCCATGCCCGCGAGTCTGGCCGCGATCATGCCGGAGCCGCAGTCCTTTGCCGAAGCCGTTGAGCCCAAGCAGCACACGATTACTTTTCACGACGGCAAGGTCCACAAATTCGTGGACAACCCGAACATGCGGGCGAACTACGCGTACTACCGCTTCCGTGAAGGGGTCATGGACGCCGGGACGAGCATGCGCAAGCTTGACGCGGGCCAACTGAAAGAACTGCTCGACAGCGCCAAAATCAGTGGTTTTAAGAAGAATGTCTTTCAAGCCGTCAGCCTCCTGGAGGGCGGTCTCGATAGCGTGAATACCTACGATACGGGTTTCGTCTCGGTCGGGTTCATCCAGTTTGCCTCGCTCAGCGGTGGGGCGGGCTCGCTTGGCCAAGTGCTTCTAACCCAAAAAGCACGCGATGGCGAGGCGTTCCGAAAGGATTTCCAGCGTTACGGTTTGGACGTCAAAAAGGACGGTCGTCTGGTCGCCCTCGATCTAGAATCGGGTGTGGAGGCCGCTGGTCCCGAAGCCGCCCGGCTCATCATCAAAGACAAGCGGCTCATCGCAGTGTTCCAAAAAGCAGGGCGTCACAGCGTGCCGCACCAAGTGGCACAACTCTTGGTGGCCGACCGCATGTACTATCCCGCCGACGATGAGGTCATCGTCACTGCGGGCCAAAGGTTCCAGACCTTCACCGTCCGGGATTTCGTGAAGAGTGAAGCTGGCATGGCGACTCTGATGGATCGCAAAGTGAACACGGGCAACCTTGGGCCTATTGGCGAAGTCGCCCGAACCATCATGGAGACATATCAGCTGACGAGCGTGGAGCAGTTGGCGCAGTATGAGCAAGAGCTCATCACAAAGCTGGTCTATCGCGAGAACTACCTCGGTCGAAGCGAACTCTCCCAGCCTACCCCGCCGCCTGGTTGTTAATTTTCGGGTATCACCGTCCCGGTGGTAGTACCGGAACACAACAGGGCGCCGCGATCACGAAACTGGAGATGGCCTTTGGCGGGGCTCGTCATGGGGACACTCCTGGGGCTGGTCTACGTAGTCGTGATTCCGCCGGTTTACCGCGCAAAAGCGCAGCTCTACGTTCCCAGTCAGGATGAGGCGTCCTTCGCGCGCATCTTGCTTGGCACCACCACCTCGACACCGTATTCCGCTCTGGTCGGCGTGCTCCGTAGCGACGCCATGGCAGAATCGCTGGCCAAGCAGTTCAAGCGACCGATCGCCGACGTACGGCGGTCGTGGGGCGTTTTGGCGCGGGTCGAATCGTCTCAGATCGACGTAGTGGCGGAGCACACATCCCGCGAAGTTGCCAAAAAGCACGTGGAGGCCAGCCTCGATTTCCTGAGGTCGCTCGACCGCAGGATGAACAAGTCCATTTCTTCCGCAAAGTCCGATCAGCTTTTGAGCGTGCGAGATTCCAAAAACGAGGAATTCGAAGCTAAGCTGACCGCATTTGTGGACAAATGGTCCGAGCTTGATGTTCCCGTCGATGGCACGCCCGAGAGCCTGAACCAGCTCGACCTGCTTTACGTGGATCTGGAGGGCGATTTCAAATCTCAAGAGTCGAAGGTCGAAGAAATCCGCTCAAGGCGAACGCTCGCGCTCCAGAGGAGCGACCTGCCGCAATCGGATTCGCTGGAGTCAAGCCGTCAACGGGTCGAAAGCGCGCGGCAGACGATGAGCGCGCTCCGCGATACCTATGGCGACCAACATCCGAAAATGGTTGAGGCCCGCAGCATGCTGAAAGAGGCCGAAATCATCTACGCCCGTGAAGTTGCCAAAACCAAAGCCGGCGTGATACGCGAGCTGGATACCAGCGTCTACCACGCGGAAGTCGATCGAGACGCAGCGCGAGCAAAAGTGGAGGCATTCCGCACCATGCGACAGCGTGCAACCTCCATGAACGCCGAGATGAGCGAGGTTCGGCGAGAACTGGAAACCACTGCCAAAACGCTGGCTTCCGTTCGCGCTGAATACGAAGTCACCCGGCTTGAGACAGAGACCGAGAACGTGACCTGGGCGGTGCTCACACCGACCTATGTCGAGGACCGACCCATCAATAAGCGCTACGCGCGTTACCCGGTCGCCGCTGGCGCGATTGGATTGGCGCTGGGGCTCATAGTAAGCTCGTTGAGGCGGGGGAGCCGTTCATGAACCCATGCACGGTCGTCGCCGAAGTCGCCCAGGCCCACGATGGCAGCTTGGGCACCGCACATGCGTTCATCGACTCGGCCGCAGCTTGCGGTGCCGACGCGGTGAAATTCCAATGCCATCTGGCGCACGAGGAAAGCACGCCGCACGAGCCGTGGCGCATCAGGTTTAGCAAGCAGGACGCCAGCCGCTACGACTACTGGAAGCGGATGGAATTCACCGAAAACCAGTGGCATGGTCTGAAAGCACATTGCGACGAACTCGGAATTGCGTTTTGGTGTTCGCCTTTTTCGGTGAAAGCGGTCGAGCTGCTGAGCCGGGTAGGCATGAGGCAGTGGAAGGTCGCCAGCGGTGAACTCCAGAGCCCGGACCTTTGGGCTGCGCTTCGCCAAACAGGGCTACCCATCGTGGCAAGTACTGGCATGGCGAGCTGGGACGAAATGGATCGATTGGTGGAGAAGGCCAGCGCCGACGGCATCGCCCTGACATTGCTCCAATGCACCACCGCCTACCCTTGCCCCGTCGAGCAGGTTGGGTTGAATGTGATGTTCGAGATGGGCACTCGGTATGGCATTCCGGTGGGGCTCAGTGACCATTCGGCCCAAATCGCTCCTGGCATCATCGCGGCATACCTGGGGGCATCGGTCGTGGAGGTTCACCTGACTCTGAGCCCTTATGCTTTTGGCCCCGATGTAAGCTCCTCGCTGACGCCCGAGCAGCTTCGCGAGCTGGTTCGAGGGGTACGCCAAGCCGAGACCATGCGCCAGAACCCCGTGGACAAGGACGCATGGGCGCGGCAAGCCGAACCGATGCGCAAGCTGTTCCAAAAGAGCGTGGTGCTGCAAGAAGCCCGCCCGCGCGGGCATGTATTGACGGCCCAGGATTTGGCGGCCAAGAAGCCGGGCACCGGCTTGCCCGCGGCCATGTTGCCCAGCATTGTGGGGCGCACCCTGCGCCGCGACCTGCCCGCCGACACGCTGCTGAGCGAGGACGATTGTGAATAAAAGGAAAGTGTGTGTGGTGCTGGTCGACCGGGCCAACTACGGCCGCCTGAGGCCGGTGATGCAAGCCATCGAAGCCGACCCGCGATTGGAACTGCAGACGGTGGTCGCAGGCACCATGGTACTGGAGCGCTTTGGCAGCGCTGCGGAGGTGCTACGGCAAGATGGCCTGACGCTGGCGGGCCGGGTCTACATGGAGCTAGAAGGAAACACCCCCGCGACCATGGCCAAATCGATCGGGCTCGGGATCATGGAATTCACGAACGAGTTTCAGCGCTTGGAACCGGAAGTCGTCGTCGTGATCGGCGACCGTTATGAGGCGCTCGGCGCGGCGGTGGCGGCGGCCTACATGAACCTGACGCTTGTCCACATTCAGGGCGGAGAGGTGAGCGGCTCGATAGATGAGAGCACCCGGCACGCCATCACGAAGTTTGCGCACTATCACTTCCCCTCAACCGGGCGCGCCGCTGAGTTCCTAGTGCGCATGGGCGAGCGACCCGAGACCATTTTGGGTGTCGGCTGCCCCAGCAGCGACCTCGCGAGGACGCTCGACCTTGACTCGATCGAGGACGACGTGAACACCATCGGCTCGGGCGCCCTGATTGACCTCAGCCAGCCTTACCTCCTCACGCTTTTCCACCCGACCACGACCGAATACGGCGACGAGGCGACCCAAATGTGTGCGGTCCTGGAGACGCTGGAAGCGGTCGCGATGCCAACAATCCTGCTGTGGCCCAACATCGATGCGGGCTCCGATCACATTAGCAAGGAGATCAGGTCGTTCCGGTCGAGGGCGCCGCGCCCGTGGCTGCGCGTCGTTACCAATTTGCAGCCCGAACCGTACCTACGGGTCCTTGCTCGCAGCGCATGCGCAGTGGGA
>JALHPH010000030.1:808-10366 GCA_022842565.1 Fimbriimonadaceae bacterium | reverse complement strand
GTGCGGAAAACACAGCCGAACCCGCTGGGAAGGAGTCGCCGCTATGGCCGGTTCTGGTGGTTTCGGGCGCCATCTCGGTGGTCAGCATGGCGCAGCACCACCGGCCCGTTTGGGTGAATGTGTTGCTGGCGCTCGCTACAACCTGGGTGCTGTTTTGGCCTGGACTGGGAATCTACCGCGCTGCGCTCGGTGCCCTTCGGCATCGCACCAGCACCATGGATACGCTCATTGCGCTTGGCACGCTAGCGGGTTGGGGCTATAGCGTTTGGGCCATGTTCCGTTGGCCGAATCCGCACGAGCAAGCGGACCACATTTTCTTTGAATCGGCGGCGGTGATCATCGCGCTGGTGCTGCTTGGGAGGCATTTGGAGTCGCGTGCACGAACACGGATGGTCGATTCGATGAACCTACTGATGGATCTGACACCTCCGACGGCGCTCGTTGTCACCGGGGATGAGGAGCGAGAAGTTCCGCTTTCGGCGGTCGCACGGGGCGATCGGTTACGCGTCAAGCCGGGCATGCGCGTGCCGGTCGATGGCGTGATCCTGCAAGGTCGCTCAAGATTTGATGAGGCGATGTGGACCGGCGAGCCGCTGATGGTTAGCCGCGGGGAGGGCGAGGCGCTGCTCGCCGGCACATTGAACCACAGCGGATCCGTGGAGATGCGGGCAGACGGCGTTGGCGGCGACACCTATTTGGCGCGCGTCGCGGCCATGGTGGCCGAAGCGCAGGGGGCCAAGGCTCCCATCCAACAGCTTGCGGACCGAGTCGCGTCGGTCTTTGTGCCCATCGTCATCGGCCTCGCTTTCCTCACGTTTTTGGCTTGGGCGATCGCATTGCGAGTGCCGCTGGAAGCGGCGTTGATCCCGGCGGTGGCGGTGTTGGTGATTGCGTGCCCGTGCGCACTGGGCCTGGCGACGCCGACCGCGATCATCGCGGGGGTCGGCTGGATGGCTCGAAAGGGGATTTTGGTGCGCGACGGCGGGGTGTTCGAACGGGCGCTGGGGATCAAGAGCATCATTTTCGACAAGACGGGCACGCTGACCGAGGGCCACTTTGAAGAACGAGCCGTGCTGCAGCTGCAAGCCGGCGTCGAGTGGCGGGCAGCCGTGGGTTCCCTGGAACAACTGAGCGAGCACCCGATTGCGGTGGCGTTTGCGCCGGGCGATTTGACGGTGGATGGCTTTGAAAACCACCCGGGCCGTGGCGTCGAAGGCCTCATCGAGGGCGTTCGGTGGCGGGTCGGGAAGAAGGATTGGCTCGCGCCGGCAGCGGAGATCCCTGATGAATGGCGAGTGAGCGGCTGGACGGTGGTTGCGGTGGAACGCGACTCCCAGCCAGTGGCGCTAGTTGCTTTGGGCGATCAACTCTTGCCTGGGCTCGCGGGTGCGCTGTCGAGCGAAAGGACCGGGTTTCACAGCCTGATTTCAAGCGGCGACACGGTGGAAGCGGTGCGGCGGGTGGCGGAGCAGACCGGGGCCGACGATTTCCGTGGCGGCGTCCTTCCGCATCAGAAACAAGAGCTGGTGCGCGAGATTCAGGCGAAAGGAGCGGTGGCGATGGTGGGCGATGGCATGAACGACGCGGCGGCACTGGCCGGAGCCGATCTCGGCATCAGCATGGGATCGGGCACGGACCTGGCCAAGAGCGCGAGCGACGTGACTTTGGTGCGGCACGATCCGTTGTTGGCGATCGCGTTTCTGCGCGATGCTCGTACGGTGGTCGGCACAATTCGGGCGAACCTCGCGTGGGCGTTTGGCTATAACTTGGTGATGATTCCGCTCGCGATGGTGGGAAAACTGAACCCGATGTGGGCTGCAGCGGCGATGGCGCTGAGCTCGCTGAGCGTTGTACTGAACTCCTCTCGGCTGTCTCGCAAAAGTTAGGCTAAAATGAGGGCCAACGATGCAACAGTACCGGTCGCACGAGCCCACCGACGACGATATGGAGGCGATTCTACGACTCGCTGCTCTGAAGACGAGTACGACCGATGTGGGTGCACGGGAGCGCATGCTGGCTGCGGCCGCCGAGTTGGGAATCTCACCTGAAGCACTCGCCGATGCCGAGCGCGAGTATATGGGCCGCAAAAAGGAGGAGGTGCTGATTGAGGAGTATCGGGAGTCCCGCCTGATTGGCTGGCGCAGTCACCTGATTTCTTATCTGTGCGTCAATACGGCTTTGATACTGTTGAACCTTGTTGCGACTCCCGGGCGCTGGTGGTTCATCTTTCCGCTGATTGGTTGGGGGATCGGCATGGCGATTCACACCGGGGTGACGCTGAGCAAATCCATCGATCCGCTAGACGATGATTTTATTGAATGGCGTCGAAAGCGAGAGAAAGTCCGCCGAAAACTGGACCGCGGTCCGTTTGATGACGATGACGACGATGATGATTAGGGAATGCGCGCGGGCTCGTTGACCAGCTTTTGGATGGCCTCGCCCAGTAACTCATCGATCTCCCTGTTCGCGAGGACTTCTTGCGGAATTACGCCGGTGATTTCCAGTTCGCTTGCGGCAGCGTCGTAGTCCAGCTGGTCTTCTGGTGCGAGCGCAATCTTTAGTTCGCGGCAGACGTGCCGCTCAATCGCATAAATGGCACCGGCCGGTTCCCATTGCTGCAGGGCCACCAGCGCGAGGACCGCAAACCTGAGCGCGTCGATAAGAATCTGCTTTTGATCCAGGATCCTTGCATCGCTCAGGAGCGGGCGCAAGATGTCGAGCGCTTCGGATGGGCGTCCCTGCTTCACGAGAATGAGGCTGAGGTTGATATTGATATACGGCAGCAAGTAGTCGAGTCCTTGGGCCTTGCAGTAGGCAATTGCATCATGCGCGACGGATTCTGCTTGCGCGAAGTCGTTTTCCAGTTGGTGGATATTGATTCGGATGATCTCGAGCGAGGCTCGGAGGTGCCCTTCGGAGTGGGGTAGTGCCGCCTCGACGTGGTGGCGAGCGAGCCGGGTGTCCCGGGCGTAAAGCGCGCAAGTGGCAAGATTGGTATGCGAGGTTGCTGCCAGGATTTCGTCCCCTTTCGCGATGCCAACTTCCAGGACCTCTTGGTAGTAGCTCATGGCCGCAGCGTAATCGCCCTGCAGCCGGGCGTAATTACCCGCGACCTGAAGCGCCCGCTGGAAAAGGTCGGGTCGTGGGTTCTCGGTCGCGCGGAGGCTCTTTTCTAGCTGAGTACGGGCTTCGGCGTAACGGGCCTTCGCCAGGTATGCATCCATGAGATTGAGCGACATGGTGCAGTGTCGTACGAGGTCAGTTTCCTCCAGATGATTCAGTGCGAGACGGACGTTCTCGAGGGACAGCGTCAGTTCTGTGAGCGCGGCAAACTTTTCTGCGCCGTGTGCTTGAGCGAAGTGCTCGCTGCGGTCCTCATAGAACGCCGCCAGCCTTGCAGTGATTCCGACTGCATCTTGGTCGCCCAGGAAATCGGGCCATTTACGTTCGCAATACTCCCGTGTGAGGTTGAGCATCTGATATCGGCCGAGCACCGGATTCAGCTGAACCAGGTGCTTATCGACGAGTTCGGCCATGAGCGCGAGGGCGTCATCGGGTGTGAGCGGCGACTGGTTGGCGGCGATGCCTTCTCCTTCGGCAAGCGACCAGGCACAATGGAAGATACTGCAACGGCACAAAAGCACCTGCGCGGGATGGGAAAGATTCTCAAAACTCCAATCGAGTAGTGCCTCCACGTTCAGCTGTTTGCTGCCGCGGGTGGGGTCTTTTCGGCTGAAAAGCCGCAGGCGGTCTTTTAGCCGGGGAAGCAGGTCGCGCAACGGGATGGCGCGCGCCAGTTGCGCGGCGAGCTCCAGAAGAAACGGAATCCCTTCGAGCTCTTTGCAGATGCGCCCGATGATTTGGAGCGAATCGGCAGAAGTATCGATCGGAGCATCGGCATCCCAGGCTCTTTGGAGGAAGATTTGAACAGCGGGATTGTGGATGAGCGCTCCTGCGGAAGCGCCCGGATCGGGTGCGGTGAGCAGCGGAACTTCGAGCGTGACGCCATCGGGCACCCGGATCGGTTCGCGAGCGGTGGCCATGATGGTGAGGCCCGGGCATTTCAGCAGGAGCTCGTGCGACAGACCGGCTACCTGATCGAGAAGGCGGTCGCATGTGTCGAGGATGAGTAGCAGGCCCTTGCCCCTCAGCTGCTGCGCCAGACCCGCGTTGATGGATTCAGTGAGGTCAAGCTGTTCGGCAATGGTGTCTTCCAGCGAGCGGCTCGGATTCCAGTTATCAAGGCTCACGAGCCAAACACCATCGTCGAAGCGGGACATCATTTCAGCGCCGGCTTGGATGGCCAGCCGCGTTTTGCCGACGCCACCGGTCCCGGTGAGACAAACAAACCGCCGCATCTCCATGGTGCGCTGAATCTTTATCAGTTCTTCTTCGCGGCCGACCAGCGGCGCGCTTTGGAAGGGGAGGTTGGTGCGCTTGGGGTTCAGGGTTTGCAGCGGCAAAAACTCGTTGCGGAGGCCCGGGGCTTCCACTTGAAAGAGCCGAAGGGGCAATTCCAAGCTTTTCAGCCGGTGCTCGCCCAAGTCTTTGAACGAAATGGAAGGGTCGATCTGGCGAACGTTGCAGGCATCGGCGACTTCCTGACTGACTAGGATTTGCCCGCCGTGGCCGGCGCCCTGGATGCGCGCGCACCGATTGACGACCGGGCCGAAATAATCGTCGTCACGGTAATCCATCGGCTTGCCCACGTGGATTCCCATGCGGACCAACAGCTTTTCGTCCTGCGGCCAATCGGCGTTTTCGAAGGCTCGCTGCAGGGCGACCGCGCATTCAACCGCGCTGAGGGGATTCTCGAAAACGATGAAGAGCGCATCGCCGGCGCCCTTTTTCTTCAGGAGGTGGCCGCCGAATTCCTCGACGATTTCTTCGGCGAGGTCGTCGTGATGACGGGTGGCCAGCTTCATGACCTCGGCGCGGGCCTCCCACTTGACCATGCTGTCTTGCACATCGGTCATTAGGAAGGTCACCCACCCCCTGGGCAACTCACGCATGGGCCCCTCTGCCATAGCGCTATTTTAGTCCGTTTTGCTGGGGCAAAAAGAGATCCTCTCGTTGGGTTGGGGAGGAGTTCTGATTGGGTTGGTGAGGTCTGCAAAAGAAGAGTTCGAGGTCCGGGCGGAATGGAGTGGGCGAAATCTTTTGAAGACATCCCAGTTCATTTTCTAACCCAATTTCCTACGCCCTGAACCCCGGATCGGCCCGAGGCCAATCCCTCGGGGCGCTGCGCACTCCTCCGCCCCGATCCACTTCTTATGTTCGAGGCGCGTGATCGACTCACATCCAGCGCCGTGACATTTAGAATGCCTCCGTCTCCAGACTGGGAGATTCTAAAGACCCATTGCCCATGATTCTAACTTTTCTCTATTGGAACTGATGTCACTCGGTTGTATATTAATTCAGATTGCTCGGAATCATCGCCATATGAATCTCTCAAAGACTCTATCGTTTCTGCTCGCCTTTATGGTTTTTTGGTTGGTCGTGCCCGCGCAGGCCGTGGGGGACGAAGTGTTCTTCAGCGGTCCCGGCGAGGAGACATCCAACCCTCCGCGCATCCTTTCTACCGAGCGCACGATTGCCCCGCGATGGGTGGCGCCGCGCAATTGGATGCCGCCCAACCCGCGTTCGGACCGAGATTTGAACTACCGGGACCGACCGGGATTTGTGCCGCAGGCCACGCACGACGAATCGCTGTGGTTCGAGCCCTCTTTTGCCACCCCGCCCTCTTTCAATAAGCTGGCCCACGACCGTTCGGGGTGGCCCGCCGACCCGATGGTGGCCGCTGGACCCAGCGACGTCATCACCGCGATCAATTTTGAATTTGCGATTTGGGATAAGTATGGGCGCGAGAGGGCCCGCTTCAATATCAACGACTTTTTGGGAGATAACTCCCTGATTTTCGACCCAAAAATCATCTACGACGTCTTCGAAAACCGGTTTGTGATGGTTTGGATATTGCGCGACGATGGCACTTCGGTGGCCACGCGGCGCTCTTTTTGGATCGTGATGGTGAGCGACAATTCCACCGCCGAAGGAAATTGGACGGTTTATAATGTGGACGCGCACCGGGTCGGAAGCGGCACCGATAAGACGATTTGGGTCGATTATCCTTATGTGGGCGTGGATGATGATGCGCTGATTTTGAGCGGCGACAACATCGGTTATCCGGGCAGTGCGAACGGCGGACAGTCGCGCCTGCGATTCCTGCGCAAGAGCGAGATTTATGCGGGCAATTCATCCTACGCTTTTTGGGATTTGGTGGGTCTGCAAACCAATGGTGTGTTCGACCGGCGTATGGCGGTGAGCACGCACACCTTGCCATCGGGCCCGGCTTATGTGGTGAATTCCGAGCGCGGCGGCGGTTCCAATATTATTGTGCGCACGTATACGAATACGACTTTTGTGAACGGCACGCCCCCGACCGTGGTGAAGGATATTGACCCGGTCACGCCCTATTCTTCGGCGCCGGCCATGGCGCAGGGCGGCGGTAACCCCGGTTTGGAGTCGCAGGACTGCAGCCTGATTAATTGTGTGACTGTGAATAACGAACTATTCTTTGCGCACGGGACGGCGGCGAATTTTGGTTTGGTCCGAGGGGCCATCAAGACCTATCGATACAGCCGGATTACGTCGGCGGTGATTGACGAGGACATTATTGGTTCATCGCTTTACGATGCATCGTATGGCGCGGTGGCTGCTCGGCCCGATCTCAGCGACCGTATTTTGGTGATGTCGTCTTCGGCGCTCACGGAATTCCCCAGTGCGCGAGTTTTCGGTCGGCGGAATATCGATCCGACTTGGGGGTCGTCCACGAATCTTGTTTCCGGGAACGCATTTGTGGACGTGACCAATGGGACCGGCCGAAATCGGTGGGGCGATTATGCGGGTGCGACGCTGGATCCTTCTGATGACGAGACCTTTTATGTGGCCCACATGGCGGCTCGGCCGGGCAACGACTATGATGTGCACCTCGCCCGATTTAATCGGCTCCCGACGGCACGGATCACGGGCCTTTTGGCAACGCCGTACCGTTACTTGATGCAAACGGAATTTAGGGCAACGGTACGCGACGCCAATAACAACCCGCTTTCCGGCCGTACAGTGCAGTTCCGAAGGCAGGACAACCAACTCTTGGGCACTGCGGTGTCTAATGCGCAGGGGATTGCGTCCATCAACGTCGTTATTCCGGCTGTGCCCTTTGGCCCGGGATGGTACGCCCGGGTGTTGCACACGTCGACCGAAAATGGGGACTTTCGAGAAACGGACGAGGAGCCGCAGCGGACCCTGACGGAGCTCACGCTCAATAACGCGTCGGTTGCCTACGGCGCAAATGCCAATCTTACAGCCACCTTCACCTCTCCGGGCGGCACTCCTTTGCCGGGGCAAATCGTTCGGTTCTTTGTGAACGGCGTGGAGATCGGCAACGGCACCACGAACTCGAGCGGCGTGGCTACGCGGCAATTTTCGAACCTGCAGGTGGGACCAACCACGCCCATCAGTGCATCGGTCGCGACAACGCCCTATGTTGAGAGTGATACGGCGTCAGCGACGCTGACCACCACGCCCGCGCCCACGCAGATGATCATCCAAAGCGCGCAGGGCGTGCCCGGCGAATCGATCCGATTGACGGCGCAACTGGTGCGGGCACCCGGCACAACGCCGGTGGTGAGCAAAATCCTGTCGTTCTCCATCGCGGGAACGCAGGTGGGGCTCGCCCTGACGAATGCGCAGGGCGTTGCGAGCGGGAACTTTGTGGTGCCCGCCGGTGCGCCCTCGCAGGCGCTCTCGGTGAGTGCCACATTCGGGGGCGATGGACTGCACCAGGCTGCGAACGCAAATGCCGGCTTCACCCGGTGGGCGCGGCGATTGCAGGGTTTCGTGAACTTGGAGGACTTCTCTGCCTCGCCCGAAGGGAGGACGGCCAACGTGACGATGCGCTTGGCCAATGGCGCCATTGCAAACCAGTATGTGGCGACGCTTGATGCCACCGGGAACTACACGGTGTATACCAACTTCACATCGAACCAAACGTTCCGGGTGCAGACCAAGTCTTCCCACTGGCTCTCCAGCACGATTGTGCAGAGCGTCTCGGGCGCGCTTCCGGCACCATTCTCTCATTCCCTGAAAAATGGGGATGTGGTGGAGGATAACGAAGTGGGTCCGTCTGACTTTGCGGCGCTGGCGAGTGCTTTTGGCACATTCCGCGGTGATTCCGGATATGTGGCAAATGCTGATTTGAATGGCGACGATGAAGTCGGTCCCGCCGATTTTGCGATCCTCTCCAAGAACTTTGGTGAGTTTGGAGACTAAGCAGCGAAGCTGTGACATAAAGAGCTGGGAGCCGATGCGATTGCATCTGCTCCCGGTCTGTTTCTAGTCTGTGCTTTTTGTACTGCTGAGTGCTCTTTCTTGCATCGCAGTTTATCGCTTGCGGGTGAAATCTGCTTTGAAGAAAGTCATCCAATCGGAGCCGTCGCCGCCAGAAACGTGCATGGAGAAGGTGTCGTTGGTATTCTTGGTCAGCACCATTTTGATGCGCATTTTGCCGCCCATTTCGGGGCCCATGTCATAGAGTTCGGTAGTCGTGGTCAGGACGTTGCCCTTCATGTCTCCCCAACCGTTCATGGGGCGGCCCGACATGGAATCGAACCAGCTAGTGACGTATTGGTTCTTGTGCTCATCCCAGGAGACGATAAGGGCGCCTTCCATCTCCATGCCCATAACCTTTTGGGACTGAATCATTTCAAGGTGCCGTTTGCCGACGATCCACTTGCCTGCCATCACGCCGGTAGTGACTTCGGTAGTTCCGTCGGGGCGCATGGCGTCGGCTTTCAGTGTCCAATTGCCCGCTAGGAAGCCGAGCGCGTCGAGTTCCTTTGGCCTGGCTGTAGGGTTGTCTTGCGCCGAGACGGCGATGGATGCGAGGGCGAGTAGCCAAACAGCATGCTTAAGCATGGTGATACTTTATCACAACTACCCGCAAAAATGGTTGTTTTCAAGGGAGTGGTTTTAGCGCCATGCAACACGGTGTGTTTGTGGCCGGGTTATGCTAGAGTCACAGAATCCTTCATGGCATCGCTGTTAGGCACCCAAAACGAGCCCAACATGACCCACTTGTCGATCAACAAGAATTGGTGGAGGCGGCGAGAATTGAACTCGCTTCCAAACCTGTCGTCCCTACTGTTCCCACGAGCGTCTCTCCAAACTTAATCTTGGTGAGCGCCTTGCCCGGAGCCGGCCAACGTTTCACCCAGTTCGATTCTTTCTTAGCTAGGCTTACTACGAACAGAAGCTTGCCAGGCGATTCGGATTTTGCGACGTTCATGGACGAACCCTACCGACTCGGTTTCGGTGAACGCGCTACCTAATTAGGCAGCGTAAGCGAAGTTGTTGTTCGCAGTTATTTTTTTGCCGCTTTTAACGAGGCCAACGGCGCCTCGGCTCGCAACGATAGGTCGATCCAGCTCTGTCGAAACCGTTCGCCCCCAGTTGTCTTCGTTAGTATAGACGGATTTGGCCACAAGCCCGTTCCAGGGTCCT
>JALHPH010000030.1:0-798 GCA_022842565.1 Fimbriimonadaceae bacterium | reverse complement strand
AGGTCGGTTGCTTCCAGGCGGCGCGGGCGGCGCTGGCGATGGGCAGCAGCGCGTGCGGACCTGGGCCGGGAGGAGCTTCCCAACGCTTGCCGAAGAGGCCATCGGGCGTTCGTGAGTGCGTGAGCGCGTAGGCCAGAGCACGGTCGGCGTGGTTGCGCCATGGGGACCGGGGGTCCAGCGGCGCAAGCTCCCACCAGGCTTCGGCCAAATGATGCGCGAAAGCAGCGTCGCAGGCGATGGCACCATCTTTGTTTTGCCAATGGTGGCGGGCGGCGCGGGAGAGCCAGACGGCTGTTTTGAGGTCGACGGGGTCTTTGAGTTGGCGGTACCGCTCCAAAAAGGCGCGGATCGGCAGGGCCGTGTTGTAGCTCCAGAAGGTCTTTTCGAACTTGCCGCTGGCCTGGATGTTGTCCCAATAGAGCCCGCTGGGGGCGCGGAGGGTTTGCTGCATCCAGGAAAGGAGGCGGCTCGCCTGGGCGAGGTACTCGGGTTTTCGAGTGGCCGCGTAAAGCTTCAGCGCGACCAGCGCTGTGTTGGCGGTGCTACAGGTATTCCTGGACTCCTTTTTGATATGCCAATAGATTCCGCCGTTGGGGGATTCGCCGGTCATGACCCAGCCGTGGATTTGCTCGGCAAGGGGAAGCGCGCCGGGTTCGCCCCAGGCTTCGTGGGCTTCCACGAGCGCCAGCGCCACCCAGGCGTTGTCGTCGTAGTACCTGTCGTCGGAAGTGCTGGGCGCGGGGTTATAGGCAGCCTGGAACCGGTACGGCTCGAAAACCTTGATCCAATGCTGGACAA
>JALHPH010000029.1:8773-10403 GCA_022842565.1 Fimbriimonadaceae bacterium | reverse complement strand
TATTCGACAGGGCGATGAGTGCTGGGTTCCGGTCTCGCTGGCGTCAAATCTGGGCTGGCGCTTGAAGCTGAGCCAGGACAGCGCCGACATCCAAGCCGAGGGCCGCACCCTGCGGGTGCCCGTCAAGCTCATCGGCACCAACCCTCACTTTTCTATGGCCGAGGCCACCCGTCAGTTGGGGGCGCTCAGTTGGTGGGACCAATCGGTTTACCGCGTGACGGGCGAAGTGCGCCAGCTAGAATTCACTGGCTCTCACCTCAAGGTAGACGGCACGCTCTCGTTCAAGACGAACGCATTCCTGCTCGAAAACCCCCGCAGATTGGTGGTCGATATGATCGGCCTCTCGCTGCCGAAGGAGCAAGAAATGCTCTTGCCGGTAGGGACACGGGTCGGTCAGTTGAACCCAAACACGGTTCGTTTTGTGATCGAGCACCCCGAAGTTAATCTCCCATTGACCAATCGGCCTGGTTCGGCGCGTTTCCTGGACCTCAATCTGGGCCCGTTCCACACCAGCAAGCTGGTGACCGAGCCGCCCTTCGTAAGCGAGTTTCCGCAGATTCCGACGGTAAGCGCTTCGCCCACGGGCGCTGGCGTGAAGCCGCCCGCGATCCTCACCCGCACGCTGAACAGCGTGGTTGCGGCCACCGTGGACGACAGCCGAACGGTCATTACCCTTCGCTATAGCGCCGACGGCCCCATGCCGGTGGCGAAGTACATCGACGCAACCACCGTCCAGCTCGACCTTCCCAATACCAAGTTAGGCGATTCGTGCCGGGCACCAGAAGCGCTAGGTGCACTCGGCGCGATTAGCATGGAACCGTTGGGCGCCAATAGCCAGCGCGTTACCCTCACGCTCAATCAACCGCACGTTTTTCAGTTAACTGCCGCTGGCCCCGTCGTAAACCTGACTCTGCGCAAGCCGCGCAATGCCGACGGGAGCCTGGTTGGAAAGACCATCGTGATCGATCCCGGCCATGGCGGCTCGGACAGTGGCGCGGTCTGGAAAGCGAACGGCATGATGGAGAAGCAATATGCGCTTCTGGTCAGCCGCTTCATCGCAGAGGGGCTTCAGGATGCAGGCGCGAATGTCATCATGACCCGCAACAGCGACGTGCGCCCGGAGCTGACCGAGCGCTCCGCCATCGCCAACCGCAGTAACGCCGATCTCTTCATCTCGGTCCACTTTAATTCGAACCGCACCGCCAATACGGCGAGCGGAACCAAGACCTTCCACCACATGCGCAACCCCGACGGGATCCTCCTGGCAACGTGCATTCATAATGAGCTTGTACGGGTCAGTAATCTGCCGAACATGGGCGTGTGGAGCGACTCGAAGATCTACCAAAGCGGATTTGCCGTCTTAAGAAATAGCAAGATGACGTCTGTATTGTTAGAACTCTGTTTTATCAATCACTCGCGCGATCGCGCTCAGATGGCGAAGACCGAGTGGCAAAAGAACATGGCTGCCGCCACCGTGCGAGGAATTAGGATTTATTTTGGCGATGTCAAAGAACAATCGAAACCGTAAAAGTGGCCCGAAACCAGGGCTGATGGCACTCATGCTTGTAGGGGCCATGGGTGTGGGTGCTCTGGGCACCTATGTGACCACGCGCCCAGCCGAAGTCCCGGC
>JALHPH010000029.1:0-8763 GCA_022842565.1 Fimbriimonadaceae bacterium | reverse complement strand
CCGAACTCCGCCGAACCGAGCGCCTGCCCGAGCATCAAGACCCGAAGCCCGATTCTCCGGCCGCTCAACCAGATCGCCCAACCCAACGCGATACCGAAACGGTGGCGATCAAGCGACCGAAGTACGACGACGAAGGCAATCTGCGCTTCGAGAGCCGAACTGAGGATGTACCAAAGAACACCACGGCTTACTTGGCGGCGATCAATGGCTTCTTGGGTGAAGCAAAGTTGACTCCTGAGGGCGCAAGTGCAACTTCGGCTTCTCTAAAGGACGGCGTGTTAACGGTCGTATTCAACAAGGCTTTCGACAGCACTTATGGCACTGAGGACGAGCAGACGCTGGTGAACGGCATTCTAGTCTCGGCCGGGCAGTTCCCCGAGGTTAAGAAGGTGAAGTTCACCATTGAGGGTCGACCGATGGAGACGATGGGCAACATCGACCTCAGTCAGCCGCTGTCGACTCTACGGGAATAGCCGCTTTTGGCCCCAAAAACCGCCGGTAGAGCCAAACTAGACTCGCGGACACTGCAATGCCGCAAAGCCACCCTAGCAGCACCTGGCTGGGGTAGTGAGCGCCGTTATAGATTCTGCTGAGTCCAGTGAGGAACGCCACTACAACCCAAGGCACGCCCCAGCGCCAGCCGCCAAGCATGAAGAACGAGGTCGCCACCGCCGCCATATTGGCGCTGTGCGCGCTCGCAGTGCCAAACGAGGTCAGCCGGACATTGCGAACAATCGCTCCGGGAAAATCAACGGACGGGCGGGGCATCTGAACAACGGCCTTCAAAATGTCCGTCAGTTCGTTGGCCAATGGAAACGCGACCAGAGCAATTAGCACCATCGGCCGCCAGGGCTTCCGAGTTAACAACAACATGACCAGCAGAAGGAGCGCGACCCGAGTGGGGGTCAGCTTGATGGCCTCGCTCCAGAACCAGAAAAACGGCTGGAGACCCTCGGGCCAATGATTGATCCAGTAAAACAGCTCGCGATCAATCCCTGGCATGGTAAGTAGGATACAAGAAGTTAATGGTCACACGACTCGCGCGATTCACCTGGGGAAGCATGCTTTGGTTCATGCGGAGGCCGCCAATCAAGCGCCTGAGGCGCAATTGGATCCACTGGGTGCCTGAACACCGACGCGCGCGTGCCTGGGAGCATTTTCGCAGCCAAGAGCGCTGGGCCCGCCGATACGGATTGCTATCGCTACGCATCATCTACGGGTTCTTTATTGTCGTGGTCGCCGCGCAACTCATTGCCGCATGGGTTTATTGGCAAGAGGCAACCGGGGGCTTTCGCCCCCCTGGAATCGGCGCCCCTTAACCTCAGTCTTCGGGCTGGACTTGGATGAACGTAATGCTGGGCCGAAGCGCGGGCACTACATTCCCTTCTTCTCCACCGATGACGGCGAAGTAGATTCCGCCAGGCTGGAAGTTGAAGGTCGTCTCAGCAAATTGGAAAAGGGCGTCCGTTTCACCGCGGCGAGCGATGAATGTTCGGCTGCCACTGTCGATTGTAATGTTGCCGATTGAGCCGTACTGGATGTTCTCCGACTTGTACTGCGGGTTATCGATCGACGTCGGGTCACCGGGGATGATCGACTGGAACGTAATCGGCGGCGTTTCCAATCCAGGGGACCGGATGAGGCAGTTCATCACGACGACAATGCTGCGGTTGCCGATGGGGCGCTCGCGGTCGATGCGGAGCGGAATCACGCGCGTGCGCTTTGGAAATTCGCTGCCCGGGTTCGGCAGGCCGAGTGCGATGACAAGGTGGCTCGAGTCACGAGGAATCGTCTCGTTTTGAGAGTCAAGATCAAGCGCGTTACCGTTCACACGGACTTTCAGGTCGTATCCGCCTTCCGAATCGCTTCGGAATTCAAACTCTCTGAAATCCGTCATCGAGCCGAGGTACGGCACATTGGTGGCGACTCGATCATCGTTCATGAAGAAATCGAGATTTTGCGAGGTGGGTGCGGCGTTAACGAACCGAATCAGGGGGTCTGGGAGAGTTCCAGCACCCTTTTGCCCACCACATCCAGCCATGCTTACAGCCACAACGGCTGCCAGCGTCCATGAAATGTTGCGTACCATCATATCGAACCACTAAGATACCAAATCATTGGGACGGAGACGCTGGCTGATTGGCACTGCGAAAACTGCATAACACAGCGAACAACCGATTTCTCCACCCAATTCGAACTGCTGAATCGTCCATCCGCAGTTGGGGCAGTGATCCGCCTCCTGCGGCGGATTGCACAGGCCCGCCATGATCTGACGCAAGCCGAATACGCCCGTCGTGCTTTCCAGCTCTTCGCCGCTCACTTCCTGAACGGCTTCCATCTCGCTCAAATGGACCCTAAATTTCGCGAATCCGTTCACACTTTTTGCGCGACTGGAATGTCGGTTCCGACATTCGTTTCTTCTCTGAAGGCAGCCATGATCTGCTTGGTGACGGGACCTGGCTTGCCATCGCCCATCAATTGACCATCCAGTTCGACCATCGGGATCACCTCGGCGGCCGTGCCCGTCAGGAAAGCTTCGTCGCAGGCATAGATGTCGAACATGGTGATGTAGGTCTCCTCGACTGGGATGCCCGCGCGACCTGCAAGCTCAATCACCGTGTCGCGTGTGATCCCTTTCAGAATGCCGCACGACGGATGCGGCGTTCGAATCACTCCGTCCTTGATGATGAAGATATTGTCGCCCGTACACTCGGCCACGTAGCCCTGCTGGTTGAGCATCAGGCCCTCGCCGGCACCTGCTCGGTTGGCTTCGGCCTTGGCCATGATGTTGGCTGCATATCGACCGATACACTTGAGGCGCGGATCGAGCGAGTCGGCGGGCATCACGCGGAAACTCGTGGTGATGACCTTCAGTCCGGTCTCATAGGCCTCGCGCGGGTAGAGCGCTAGCGTGTTCACCATAATCATGACGTTCGGCGTCTGATCGATGTTCTTGGGGTCAAGACCGAGTCCAGTGCCCCGCGTCAAGTTCAAACGGATGTAACCTTCTGTGACTTCTGAAGTTGCACAGGTCTCAAGAATCGCCTGCTTCATCGTGGCCATGGGCATCATGTTCAAGAAACCCATCATTTTGGCGCCGTGATAAAGGCGTTCTACGTGTTCATCGAACCGGAAAATCTTGCCATTATAAATGCGAATACCTTCGAAGAGGCCATCGCCATAAAGGTGAGCATGATCGCCCGCTGGGACGACGGCGTTCTCCAGCGGCATGAGCGTTCCGTTGAACCACACGATCTTTGGCATTGTGCGAGTGTACCGAAGTCGCGGGCAAAAGGACCCTTTTGCCTGAACGGTACGTCATAATCCTGAAATCGCGTGAGTAAAGTGGTCTTTGGGTGGATGGTGGGGATTCTGGGTGCTTCTGGCACCGGGCTGGGCGTCGCCGTCAATCAATATGAGCCGGTGCTGGCCGAAGGTTCCATCGTGGGCGTAGTCCCCGTCGGTGGCCTGTCACCGGAGGCCGCTACCAAACGCGTTCGACTTTGGTGGGAATCGGAGCGCACCAAGAAGACAATCTTCAAAAGCAGCGTCCTTAGCGAATTGCCTCCGACACAGCGATGGGATCATATTGGACTGGGCGTTGATGACATAGAGTCAATCGCGCAGGTTCCCTTGCAGGATTTCTGGGCCTCTTCACAGTTCAGGGTGAATCTAAAACAACCCGCCAAGACCGTTTATCCGGTCGTGTTTGTGGTTGCGGATGACAAGGTCGCCGCACTCAGCGACTTTGTGCGCGAACGACAACCCGCGAAGGGCAGCGCCCGCGCCGTTTGGAGTAAAGGCGCCGTAGTGCGAACTCCAGAGCGGCCCGGCCTTAAGCTCAACGATGAGGGCTACCGGGCCGAAATCGTGAGTGCCTTCCAGGAATCTCGCGCCATCGATATTCCTTTGACCGAAGGCGATAAACGGATTCCTGATGCAGAACTGAACAAGATTCAGAATTCGATGGCGGCCTACTCGACGCGCTTTTCGGCGGGGAACAGGCCCCGGTCGAGCAATATTGCACTCGCCGCCCGAAAGATCAACGGCTTCGTGCTGATGCCCGGGGAGAAGTTTTCGTTTAATGGCGTGGTTGGGCCGCGCACGCTCAAGGCCGGGTACCGAATTGCGGGAGTTCTGGTGCAGGGTCGGCTCGATGAGGGCGTCGGTGGAGGGATCTGCCAAGTTAGTACGACGCTCTATAACGCAGCCTTGCTCGCGAATCTGAAGATGATTGAGCGCAAAAACCACTCGAGCAGCGTTCCTTATGTACCCATCGGTCGCGACTGCGCCGTGAGCTACGGCCAACTTGATCTGGTGATCGAGAACACAATGCCCCACCCTGTTGCGTTTGCATCCAGCGTGGGAGCCGGAACGATTGAGTTTCGAGTGCTAGGGATCAAAGTCCCCGGCCAAGAAGTGACGATCGAGCGGTCCCGGGCTCAGTCCTGGTCGCGCGGAGTCAAATACGAACACGACCCGAGCCTTCCCTACGGCCGAGTGCGATTGGTAGATAAGGGCGGGACGGCGCACAAGGTCACGACTTGGCGCGTGGTAAAGGTGAACGGTAAGGTCGTCAAGCGCGAGGCACTCGGCGAGAGCTACTATCCCGGCGCACCAAGATTGCTGGCGAAAAACATGCGGGCCAAGCCGCCTGCCGCTGCAACCCCGGCTACCGTAGCCCCGGCACAGAACGAGTCAACTCCAGCGCCGTCACCGGTCGACGCGGACAACTAACCACTCGCTTCCCGAGTAGACCACCGGCCCAAGCAGGCTTATATCGCGAAGCCCCTGTTCGCGGGCGTTGGCAAGGTTTGGTACGACCACCAAGGTCACCTTGTGTTTTTCCAAGGTCGCCTCCACTTCGCCGAGGGTGGCGACCTGCTCCAAAAACACGCCGAGCGCTTCCGAACGAGCCTGATTGTAGTCGGGCGTTTCACTCCAATGCCCGGCCACGGTGCGCGCTCCAGTCAGACCGGTGATGACGGGGTTGAGGTCTGTGATGATGGGCCGCGTGAAGGTGTCTGGCTCAGTACCAGGCGCGGGCACTCCCGGCATGGCGACAACCACTTGCATTGGCTCCTCGCTCCTTTCTTTCCGAATGAATTCGAGCACCGATCGGGTGTCAGCCGAAAGGAACACAGCGTGCGTCGTGGTCGAACTCACGTCATCGCGAATGAAGCTGAGCTCTCGCCGGACCCACAATACGGACGTGAGACAGACTGCCGCCAAGGCAATGACACTCACCATGTTTCGTTGCCCTCGCTCAAATCGGATGAGCACTCGGTGCAGCCCGAGCGCCGCCAAATATGCCCACGGAATGACAAGCCCCGCGGCAAGCTTTCGCTGGAACTCGGCTGGGAAGTAGGGCGCAACGAGCCCTGTCAGCGCCCAACTCGTCATGAACTGGGTCAGCAAATCGTCGTCGGACATCCACGCGGCGAGCGCGACGGCGATGCCAAACGCGCCCACCCAAATCGCGATGCCGCCCTGGATGGTGACATTCTGCATGGCTGCTAGCATCGCTCCAAAACCCACCAGTCCGATCAAGGTTCGGCCAATTTGAAACTTCCCTGCAACCGGCTTCGCGAACTCCACCCAACCCAAAACTAGAAGCGGAAGCAGCGCCCAAAGCAACGGCGCGACGGGGCTCATCGGCGTCGGGGTCGCGGCCCTCGCCTGAAAAACGGGGTCGTTCCGAAGCACGTGGATGAACCACGCCGCAGCAGGAACCACGCCGAGCGAAATCACGACGACCCTCCCTAACCACTCGCGAGAAAAAGAGCGACGGACCATCGAAATGACGAGCAATCCAAAAAATGCCAGCGCCAGCGTCAGAACGTCATAGCTATGGACGTTCATCAGAACGCCGAACGCTAGCACGCCGCCCATGACCGGCTTCCAAGACTCCTTGCTGCGAATCACGGCGTCGATGACCAACAACATGAGGCACAGGCTCATCATGAAGAGGCCATTCGTCAGGACCGACGGCATGACGAACATCTCGGGCTGCCAGACGTCGTTGCTTTGCCAGCCCTGGGTGAGGGGACTCGCCCATTTGGTTTCGGGGCGCACGAGCAGACGGCCGAAATTGTGCCAAACCAGCACACCAAGTCCACCGCCAAAAACGGTGATCGCCAGGGTCAATTTGGTTTGGAAGGGATCAAGGCCGGATCGGACGAGGAGCCTAGAGAGAAGCCAAACAAACAGTGCGCTAAACGCAACCCTGGCCAGGGTTGCCGCTCCGATGATGCCCGTGAACAGCGCAACTTTGCCGAGAAGCCAAAAAAAGAGGTTGACCGTCAGCGACGGCTGCCCCTCGCCGGGGGCAAAAAGGTTTTCGAAGAAGAAGCGCCCCTCCATGGATTGGTGCATCCACGCGGCGTAGACCATGTGGTCATCAAACGCATGGGCGCTGCCGAGATATATGCTTCCCGGGCGCGCAACGAGGTGAGCAAACAGATTGGGGAGCAGCGCCAAGAGCGCTACTGAAAGCATCATCCAGCCGACAAATCGACGGACGCTAGGTTGGGCGCTTGGCCCAGAACCTTCCTGCACCGGTTTCTTACTTTGGAACCGGGCGGCCCATTTGCTTATAAATGTGAACAATCACATCGTGGTTCTCGCGGGCTTCCTTGTTCTTCGGGTCGTGCTTCAGCGCCTCTCGATAGAGCCGCAATGCTTTGGGATACTTATCTTTGGGTGCCAGGATCGGCGAGTTCATGGTCGCCGTGCCGAGCGCGACGGTGGCTACCACGAACTTCTTCTTGAGGGCGGCATCCTTCGGCTGCTTTGTAAACGCGGCTTTTGCCGAGACATAAGCCTTTTCAAGCCGCGCGAGCTTGGCTTTTTCTGCTTGCGCGGTGGTGTCTTGCGCGATACCTAACGCAGAAACCGCCAGCAAGAGCGAGAGCACTCCAACCTTTGACATCCCAATTTTCATCGCTTTGTTTTACCCTTTCTCACCGGAGTTTCCTTCTCCAGAAGCAGTTTTTCAAGCTGATCCAGATGCTGAAGGGCTACGGCGTTTGTTCGGGCTTGGAAGGTGTTAAATGCCTTGTCGTAGTGCAGAACCGCTTCCGGCAGATAGGTTGCCAGGAGCGCCCGTGGATCGAGCGCTGGCCCTTTTCGACCTAAGGCCCGCGCAATCCGTTGATCCACGGAGCCTTTGATTTGCAGGTGAGCAATGTGGTCCATCTTGCCCCTTGCGAGTGCGCCGCCCAAGCCGTCAACCAGGTCTTTGGCTCCTTTCTCCGTGATGCGCGCTTCCCGTGCGGCGCCAAAGCTCACCGAACGTGCCCACACGAATACTCCCAGGAAGGCGAGCACTTGCCAGTAGCTGGCTTGAGCCCATGGGCCCATGTCCTGCCACATGGAGGGCTCCACGGCGTTCCCGAGCCCGTGTTCGCAGAAGACGATGGTGCTGCCCTCTGGAGCCAGGCGCCGAACCAGGTCAAGAGCAAAAGCCGCGTGATCGTGCTTGTCGATGGAGCGATTCAGGAACAGGCCCGGGTCTTGTACGGTGACCATGGGGACACGCTTATGAGGTTCTAGTGAAACGAAAGGTGACTTAGTTTCTGTTTTCGTCACCGTTGCCAACTCTTCAAATGGTCCGGGATTGAAGCCTTCATATTCCCTGGTCGATGAGATCGCGTATCTTCGCTTTGGCTCGCTTTTCCAAGAAAGGGTGGCGTTCGCCTCCGTTCCCTTCGCGAACTGTGTCGGGTCGAGCGGATCGAATCGGTTGAACTGAAGGAGGAGCGGCGGCGGACTCGTCTGAGATGCACGCTCGTCCAGCCAGGTGGGACCGGTTTCAAATTCTGGAAAGAACACAGTGATGATAGGGAAATCACTTTTCGCGAGTCGCGGGCTACGGCGTGTCTCAATCCGGACTTGGTAGCCGTTCCGTTCCAAAAGCTCTGCGAAAACGCTCATCCCGCTGGCGCCGTAGGCGGTAACGCTCGGGTTGAACGTGCCCGCACGTCGCGAGGCAAGGAACCCGTTAGTGAAAAGCAGTGCCCCGATGACGAGTAACCAGGCGAACCCCGTGATCCAGCGTCCCATTTAGGCTGCACGCTCCTTCAGTCGGCTTAGCAACTCAGAGTAAGCTGCGCGGAAAGCCTGGGCTTGTTCTTGTGTGTGGTCGCGACCGCCATACCAAACATAGTCGAACCGGAGGGTCCAATCGCGCAGATTGAATCCATAGGCTCCCGGGCTCGACGGCTGTGCCTTAAACCGCCGGTAGTGCTCCCAGTTGGTCTCGTGCCGGCGAAACTCCAGGTGGTTCGTTTCATCGAGCCGAACGAGCATCGCCAGGTAGAAGCACCGAACAGCCTCGGCAAAATTCTGCTTGTGCAGTTCTGCTTCTCCGCGGAGCAACCACTCGTCGGCGGGTAAAAGCTCCTCGCCCTCGGCCAGCAGACCCTCGGATTTGCGGACTCGGCCCCGGTGGGCATACAGATACATCCCTAACCACGTGAGGAGCCCCACCACGATGCCCGAGAGGACTGCCCATACGAGCGGCATGATCCATGTCGGGAGCGAGAAACCTTGTAAGCCATCGACATTGGGCGTCGCTCGTTCGGTGAGTCTTTCCCAGGCTTCTCGCAGATCCTTCAGCGCCTTCCCCATCCAGTTCGAGGTCTCACCGACGGCTGGATCGGCGTAGAAATTCTCCTTTTTGATAGCGCTTGCCTGCTTACTGGCCTGGGTCGATTCCGCAGGATCGGTGAGCGGGCGCAACGCAGCGCTGCCCCTTCGCTC
>JALHPH010000028.1:2082-10585 GCA_022842565.1 Fimbriimonadaceae bacterium | reverse complement strand
CACAACCGGAGTGAAAGCGTTCAATGGCTCGGTCGGCACGGGCCCAGACGCCGAAGATGGGCACCTCCACCCCAATCCGATCAGCCAGGGATCGGTGGACAGCACGTTTGGACTCTCCCTTCGCGTCGCCAACTCCGCGCCCGCTCGCGCATCACTCTGGATTGCAGCAGGCTCCAGCATCGAGGAAGTCCACCAAACCCTACGGGGAATGTCGCTCGATGACGTCTTGCCCCTCGCCTCGCGCTGGTGGCACATATGGAGCGGGTGCGACCCCACGCCGACCGCTCACCTGAAGCCAGCGGTGGCCGAGCTGTACAAAAACTCGCTCGCCCTTATTGCTAGCCAATGCGACCGCGAGGGCGCCATCTTGGCCGCCAACGACTCTGACATCATGGAGACCAACAGGGCAACGTACAGCTTCCTTTGGCCGCGCGATGGCGCGCTCGTAGGTATGGTCACCGACTCCGCCGGTCACCCCGAAATCGCGGAGGGCTTTATCGAAATGTGCATTCGGCTGCTCCCCAGTGACCGTCCCATGCTTCTTCACAAATATGCGCCGGACGGCAGTCTTGGCGCGAGCTGGCATCCATGGATCATCGGTGGTGAGGCGGAAGTGCCGACCCAACAGGATGAAACGAGCCTCACGATCTTTGCCATCGACCATCACTTGCGCCACTTCCCAAGTGCTGAGAAGCTGGAGCGCTGGTTCCATTCGTTTGTTGCACCAGCGTGCGATTTCATGGTCGATTTCGTCGATGAGCGCGGGCTTCCCTTGCCCACGTGGGACCTGTGGGAGGAGCGCCGCGGAACCCACGCCTACACCGTCGCGACGACCATCGCAGCGTTCCAAGCGGCCCAGCGAATGGCCGAACTCCTAGGCGATCCCAGAGTAGCCCCTTACGAGAAAGCAGCTGACTCGATGAAAGCGGCAGCGCTTGCGCACCTTTGGCAGCCGGACCGCGGGGTCTTCGCGCGCCGCGTCGATGAACACAATCACCACGACCCGGTGCTCGATAGCGCCGCACTCGCATTTGGGCTGTTCGGCGTTTTCCCGCTGGATGGCGAGCATGTTCAGCGAACCGCCGATACCCTCGAGGCGGCTCTGAGGTGTAAGGGCGGTATCGACGGTATGTCGCGCTACCAGGGTGATTACTACTTCCGGCGCACCGACGATTTCCCAGGCAATCCCTGGATCATCTGCACGATGTGGCTGGCCCAAACCCGCATGCTGCAAGCTCAAAGCGCAGAAGAGCTAGAAGAGCAGGCGTATTGGCTGGACTGGGTGGTGGCCCGAGCAACCTCGACTTCTGTCCTGAGCGAGCAGTATCACCCGATCACGGGTGAGGCGCTCAGCGTGAGCCCGCTGACGTGGTCACACGCGGAGTTTGCCCGGACGGTCCAGCTTTACCTCACCCGAAAGCGAGAGTTTAGCGGACGTAGTGAATGACCGGGTCGTCAAGCTGATCGACAAGCATAATGGAAACCACTGGCAGAGGCCGCCCGATCGCGATTTCGCGCGCTTCGTCGAAGGTCACGTGCTGCGTTTCCATTCCCTCGAGCCGGTCTAGAAGCTCGGCAAATCGGCATGCTGCGCTCTCACTTGAAAAACATGCGAGACCGTGCACGCCGTCGTGGTAGTAGCAACCGTATTTTCCCGACTCGGGATGGTACAGCACAAACAAGCTCTCGGGGAAATCAATCCCGAGACCCAAGATGGGTTGATCCAATGTGAGTGCCATAGTCTGGAATACGTCAACTTTTCGTCAACAGTCCCATCACTTTTTGGCGAGAAACCGCTTGGTCACGAGGGTGCCCGGCTCTAATTTGCCACGAATTTCCACTTCGCAGGCCGTTCCTGTGCCCACTTCTCGGTCGATGAAGGCAAAAGCGAGTCCGCAGTCAAGGGTCGGCGAGTAAATCCCACTCGAAACCGCACCGCACTGAACCCCTTCCACGAAAACCCCAGACCCCTCCGGCGCAACACGCTTGGTCTCAAGCTTCACCCCCAAGAGTCGGTGAGCGGTCCCTTCGGCGCGGGCCTTTTGGATGGGTCCGCTCCCGATAAACTGCTTCTCCTTTCCGATCACCCAACCCAGACCGGCGGCAATGGGGCTCAGGTCGTCGCGGAGTTCGTGCCCATAGAGCGGCAACCCCGCCTCCACGCGCAAAACGTCTCGGCTGCCGAGTCCGCAGGGGACTACCTCGGCCTCAACCAGTGCGTCCCAAAGCCTTGGAGCGTGGTCCGCAGGGCAAATGAGCTCGAAGCCGTCTTCGCCGGTATAGCCGCTGCGAGCAGCGAAGCAGTGAACGCCGGCGACGTCGGTGTGCACCACTCCAAAAAGCGGCGCAGACCGCATCGCATCAGGAAACTCGGCAAGCTTGGCCAAAATCTCTGTGGCAGCCGGGCCCTGCACTGCAATCATCGCCGTCTGCACTGTCAGATCCTCCATCGTCAGTCCGAAATTGTTCTGCGAACTGAGCCACGTCGTCACTTTCTGGTGGTTCGAGGCGTTCACCACCATCCGGAACTCATTCTCGGCCAAGCGATAGACGATGATGTCGTCAACGATTCCACCCTCGTGGTTGGGCAGCATAGAATACTGCCCCGTGCCGTCCACTAGTTTAGCGACATCGTTGGTCGTGACGTGTTCCAAGAACTCCACGCACCGCGCTCCGTGGAATCGAAGCCGCGCCATGTGGCTCACATCGAACATCCCGGCGGCCTGACGAACAACCTTGGACTCGGCAATCACGCCCTGGTACTGGACCGGCAGGCTGTAGCCCGCAAAGGTCACCATCCGCCCTCCAGCCTTCACGTGGGCATCATAGAGTGGGGTTCGAAGAACGACGGCGTCCATGGCCCAAGTATATCCAAACACCCAAAAAAGCGGCCCCGACCGCAAAGGGTCGGGGCCGCGCGAGCTAGGCTTCCGGAGAGAATTAGTCGCCGAATTCGCCGAACGAACCTGCAAGGATTGCAAAGTCAGCAGGGCCGACTTCGCCATCGTTGTTCAGGTCAGCAGCAGCGCTGTAGTTGCTGTCGCCAACGAAGCTACCGAAGGCAGCTGCGAGAAGCGCGAAGTCCTCAGGACCCACTTCGTTGTTGCCGCTCACGTCGCCATTGATCAGGGCCACGTTCTCGCCAGTCAGTCCGCCATTGGTGGTGTTCACAGCAACTTGCTTGATCAAGCTCTGGTGGGACTTGATGCGCATTTGGTAGTTGCCACCGAGGAGCGGGCCGGCAGCGGTGTAGTTACCAGCTGCGTCGATGGTTGCAACAGTCGTCGCGATGACGTTGCTGCTCGAATCCAAGAACTGGACGACCAGGTTCGAGTAAGCGGCGGTGTAGCCACCCAGCGAAATGGTTCCCTTCACCGACGGGTAGAGCCAGATGAACTGTCGACCAGCCAGATTGCCGAGATTGACCAGCTCGGGGTCGCCCAAGTTGGACGAGCCAGCAGGGAGAGCCGGGAGGAACTGGTTGCAGAGGAAGTCGCCGCCGCCCGAGTTCACGAAGCCAACGAGCTTGATGTCAGCCTTGGTGCCACCGATCTCGGCGAATGGGATAGCCCACTCAGCACCCGTGATCACGCCAGCGCCGCTCGAAGTGCCACCGTTCGAACCGTCCACACCAGCGATGTTGCTGTTGTTGATGGTGACTTTGAAAGGCAGGGAGATGTCGCCGCCGGTCAGGTTGCCGCCCACGTTGGGATAACCGGCAGTACCCAGGTAACCGCCACCTGCTGGGAAGCCAGCATCCACACCCACGATGAAGAAGTTCGAGAAGAGGGCGTAGGTACCGCCTCCAACATCGCCAGCCTTCACGTTCAGCATGTAGTCGGCATCAAAACCGGCATCAAAGGTGAAACCAGTGCCGGAAGTGCCCGAGAAGTTGTCCATGTAACCAAAGTCCACGTCGGGTTGACCGGCTTGGATTTGGTTTTGGCCGCCGCTCTTGCTGTCCAGGAACAAGCAGAAAGCGTTGAAGTTGGTCTCCAGGTTGCCAGCCATGCCGACATAGAGGTTGGTAGCGTCGGCTGCGACGAAAAGCTGGTCCAATTCGGAGCCAGTGGCGAACGGGTTAAAGTCGATGCCGTTGTCACCGAATCCGGTGCCAAGGGTCTGGACTGCGACAGGGCTGCCATAGTCCGATTCGTTCATGGAACCGTCAATGGTGATTGCCGCGAAAGCGGCCGGGACGATGACGAGACCTGCCATGACGGCAAGGCTGCGATGCATATTGAACTTCATTGTTTGTGCTCCTTCCTTCTTCGGAAAGCAGGGATTCCCTTCATCGGTCCTCCCCTTTCCACTTCTGTTACGTACTCAACTCAATTGACTGATCGTGAATACGTATTCATGACGAATTGTACAACAGATTTCCCCAGAATCGACACTCTGTTTTCAGCATCAAACGAATTGGACCGGGTTCTGCGTGCAAATCGAGTAAATTTGCGGGCTTTTGCCCGAACCCCCAGGTGAGCAGGCCCTTTTCGCGGTTGACATTTCGCCGTTGACCCTTCTATAGTAGTTGCGTTATGTCTACTATTTGGGGCTGACGACGGACACCTATGAATCGCCGAGAGCTCCTCCAACAAGCCGACCAGATTCTTCGCCGAATCGAACGTATTGATGCGTGCCCGCACTACGTCGAGGACTCTTTCCGGCGCAAAATGATGTTGGCGCTGAACCGCGAGCGCAAGCTCCGCCCAGCCCAAGAAGACAAGTCGCACGTCTACTTGTTAGAAATGGAATGGGAAAGGGTGTTTTGTCAAGCACGCCTCACCCAACGCCAGATCGACGTGGTCCGTGCGCGGCTAGCCGGCCAGACCTTTGAAGAAGCCGGGCAGCGACAGGGTTGCAGTAAGCAGGCCATTCTCAACATTTTAAAACAAGCGGTTAAGAAGATTGAGGCCGTTTCATCCGTCTATCCATACACCGGTCTTGCCGAAGTGTATCGCGAGGAAGTGCGCCGGGGGATCGGCGCACACCGAAAAGGTAGACTTTAGGTCTAGGCTGCCGGTGGCTGCTGTGAACTCATGGTGACCTGTACTCATTGCCAAAAATCGAACACGCTTGATAGCGCTTTCTGCCGCGGATGCGGGCACACGCTGGACGCCAACCAGGTGGCCGAAGCGCGCACCGCCAACCAGGCGCTGTTGGCCGACGGCTTCAAATTCTTGAGCGAGCAACGCTTTGATGAGGCGCTGATGGTCGCGCAAACTGTCAACGAGCACGATCCTTCCCTGCCCCAGGCCTATTCCCTGCGCGCCGATGCGTTGGAACGAAAGGGCCAGCTGCTGGAGGCTATTGTCGCTTATGAAAAGGCGCTGGAATTCCGGCCCGATTCGACTCTGGACCGAATCAAGCTGACCCACCTTAAAAACGTGATGGCGGAGCGAACCGCCACTGCGCCCAAACCCAACAAACGGACCGCTATTCTGGCTTCGCTCGCGGCGATGACCCTGTTCGGCAGCCTGGGCACGGCTGCAGCCCTCTGGCAACAATCATCGCAGCCAAGGGAGGGCACTTTGGTGGCTCAAAATTCGCCCGGTCAGCCGGGCAATTTCACCCCGAGTCTTCCGACCGTCCCCGCTCCAACGGCAAGCAAGCCGGAGCCCAAACCCGCGCCGGTGACCGCCCAAGCCCGGCCCGAGGAAACCGAAGCCACGAACGTAGCCCGTCCCTCGGGCGCAGCACCCCTCCCGGAGGCGACCGGCAGGCCGACCCAGCCTCGACCAACCCCCGGAATAGCTGGCGAAGTCGCTCCGATGCGACCACCGATGAATCTGGAACCGATTCCGCAGCCCAATACCCAATCTAAGCCGCCCACTCAGGATCCGGATCCGGAGCCGGCTACGGCCGCATCCACCGCCCAGCAACCGGCGACGACCACCGCGACAACCAATTCTAACCAAAGTAAGCCGGTCATCGATATTCGTCCCGCGCCAAACTCCGGACGCGTAAACGGCAGCGAACCCCGACCGGATGGCGCGCCCCAAACTTCCGCCGACTGGAGCCGCAAGGGCCGAGAGCTTTATCTGCAGCGCGATTTTAATGGGGCTGCCAATGCCTATGAGCGCGCCCTTGCCTTAGGAGCCGATGCGGCGATCACGAATCAACGCCTCGCCCAATCGCTCGAACAGGCTGGCAAACGTGCCGCAGCCGTAGAAGCCTACGACCGCGCCGCCGCTGCCTATCAACGCCGCATCGACCGCGGTAGCGGATCGGAAGCTGACCGAAACGCCCTCGCCGCGTGCCAACAAGCCGCCGCAGCGCTCCGAGGATGATCGTTCAACGTCCATTCTTGGTGAGCTTGCTCCTGGCGTGCGCGCTTGCCGCGCCGGCCCAAGTCAAGTTGCTCGTCGCCGATGATGGCGACGCGGCGAGCCAGGACATGGCCTATACTGTTTCTGAACTCTTCGAGAAGGACCTCGACGTACGCGTCGTGGTGTGGTCAAAGACCGACCCCATCGTCCGCGACGCTCTCCTGAACGGCCTACTGGAAGCCCTCCCCGAAAAGCGAACCATCGCCCTCGCTCGGCGCGCAGGCGAACAGCTTGGCTGCACTTATGTGTTGTGGGTGGTGGGCCGCAAAGTGGATCAAAAGCTCAGCACATCGCTGGAAGTTTTCCGCCCCAATTCGGGCCGGGCGATCTTTCGGAACAGATCGGATGCGACGAATGTCAACGCCAACTCGGGGCTCTCCATTGCCGCTGACTGGAGCCAAAAGCTGCGAGTCGATGTCTTCAAGTCTATGGCTCGAGTAGGCCAAGAAGACGCGCCGCCCGTGATCCCCGGCACGACGGTCGTCGAGAACCCGCCGCCTCTTCCTCAAGGCGTCAGCACCCAGTTTCTTCCAGAAGCAGAAAAGCTCATCGCGGAGGGCCGCATCGCCGAGGCGATGTCGCTGCTCTTCCGTGCCGTTGACCAGTCCCCACTTGACCTCGATCTCCGCCTCGCGCTTATCGAGCTCCTGCGAAACCAGGGCCTCGGCATGGAATCGAATGCGCTCATCGAAAGCACGCTGGTTCTGTTTCCGGGCCATGTTCAGCTCCGGCTTGAATCGGTCAGAGCGCTCCTCGATCAGGGCAGCCTCGATTTGGCCCAAACCGCACTGAATGAGGCACTCGTCCGCACGCCTGAAGACCCTGCGGTGTGGCAACTGAACGGCGAATACGCGCTTCTGCGGCTGCAGGGTGCGAGGGCCCGCGCCGAACTCCTGCGCGTCATGGCGAAGGCGCCCGGCCCCCGGGTGCAGCAGCTACTGGCTCTCGCGGTGGCACTGGAAGGCGACGCCCCAGAGGCCGAGCACCTTTTAAACCAGACTCCCGCCGACTCCAGCAGCTATCGCCGCTTCGAGCAAGTGTCGACCGCCTTTGCCCAAGCTGGTGCCGCTGAGCTATCAGAAATTCTGCGATTAAAGCGACTTGGAACCGCAGATCTCTTGCGCCGTGCTCAGCTTGCCTCCGCCAAGCACCGCGCCATGGCCAGTGTTGCTGCGAGGTTTCCCACCCCCGCAGGCACCCAAGAGCCCGCAGTTCGCGCTTTGGCCCACAACTTGCTAGCACAAGCAGCAGGGCAAGTGGTCGATTTTGTGAAGACCGGGAACCACGACACCGCAGGCGAAGCTGAAATCAGCATCAGCGATGCCATGCGAAGGCTTAACGCGATTCCCAGCAAGTAGTTTCGACCCTGCCCAGGGTGTCTTGATGGAAATCAATCAATCGTTTTGGGGCTGGTTAGCGGGGCTTTTTGCGGGATCATTCGCACTGGCCGCAGTGTTTTCGCGCTTGCGGCGACCGAGGAAGCCAACGCTTGACACAGACCAAGTCGTGCGGCTCTACGGCGTCAGCGGTGCTTCGCGAACCCGTATCGCCGAGCTAGACGAAAACGGTATTCGTATCCATGTTCCGCTCAATCTGGGGACGCCCGTCCTGATGCACCCCGGAGAGGAATACCGCGTGGAAGTCTCCATTCCCGGCGGCATCATCCACTTTCGAACCCGCGTCACCAGCCGCGACGCCGAATCCCAAACGATCCTGATGCACTGGCCCACCCAATGGGTGATGCAAAACCGCCGCGAGCAACCCCGCGTTCACCTGATGCACTTTCAAGCCACGCTCGTGAACGACGAGCCCGGGGTCATCATGGATTACTCGGCGAACGGCGCGAAGCTGATCACCCTGGCCGAGCTGAACTCCGGTGACATGGTGCGGTTTGAGCATCCGCAGTACGATGAACCGGTCGTGGGTTGCGTGCTCGAAGTCGTTCCCAGCAGCCTGGGTACTCGGCGAGCCACTCAGGCTCGCGTTCAATTCAGCGCGAACTGAACGCCCGCCGACCAAACTTCTTCCACCCTCGATTTATCGGGCGAGAGAACGACAAAGTCTGCCGCCGTACCGGGTTCCAGCACGCCGTAGAGGCCTTCGTCGTAGTTGGCCACGGCGCCCATCTCGGTGTAGGCGCGCACCGCCTCTTCTCGCGTCACGTTTTCAGCGGG
>JALHPH010000028.1:0-2072 GCA_022842565.1 Fimbriimonadaceae bacterium | reverse complement strand
AGCCATTGGGTCTCTTCACCGCCATCGCGATGCCGACCAGGGGATCGCCCAGGACGATGGGCCGGTCGCTATTGAAGCTCAGCGGGATGCCAGCGTCAATCACCGAGCGGGCGCGCTTGAGTTTGCTGGCGACCTCCGGCCCGAGCTGGACACCGTAAACGTGGCCGAATCGCGCCAAAAACTCGGGCTGCATCGTCGCGTGACTGCCGAGCTGCGCGAGGCGTTCGATCTGAGCATCGCTCATCATCATGATGTGCTCGATTCGGTGGCGGCTCGGTTCGTCCGTTTGCTCGAAGGCGTCCATCACGTGGTCGGTACTGCGGTCGCCGATGGTGTGGACGGCCACGGGATAGCCCGCCTCGTGCGCCGTTCGGACCATGTGGTTCAGGTTCTCGGGTTTGTAAATAAGCTGCCCGTTGCCCCCGGTTGTTTTGAATTGCCCATGGATTGCTGCGGTGGCCGAACCGATCGCACCGTCGGCAAAGATCTTGATGCCGATCGCCCGGCAGCGGTCGCCGTCCATTTCAGCCAGGTGCTCGCGCAATTGTCCTGGCTCCACTCGTTTGGAGCCGAAGACTCGGCCGTACTGCATCATCAATCGCAAACGCACGGGGAGTCCTTGTTCGGCGGCCAGACGATAGGCGTCGAGTTCCATGAGCAGATGCCAACGACCGGTCATCATGTCGGTGGCGGTGGTCACGCCCAGCCGCGCCATCTCGTGGGCCGCGCGGGTGATCGCATCAACCATCTGAGCGAGATCGGGCGAAGGAGCAGCGCTGGTCACATGCGAGTGGGCATCTTCCAGCAGAACACCAGTCATTCGGCCGCCTGCATCGCGCACATATTCTCCGCCAGGCGGGTCCGCGGTGCTACCGTCAATCCCAGCCGCCGTGAGCGCCGCCGTGTTTGCCACGCTCGCGTGCCCATTCACATGCCTCAGCAGGATGGGAACCTTGGTTGAGATTTGATCGAGCTGCTCGCGATCCAGGTGCTGGCCATCAGGAAATCGGTTTTGATCGTAATGAACCCCGTGTAGCCAGTGACCAGGTTCGATGCGGAGGAGCTCAGCCCGGACCGCATCGAGCACATCGGTATGCGAATGACACGCGCCGAGCTGCAGCTTCTGAAGGTCCAAGCCCGTCGGCAGGATGTGGCAATGCGCGTCTACAAATCCCGGCATGACGGTGCGGCCGTCGAGGTCGGCACCCCCCTTCGCATTCGAAAACTCCCCAAACGCAGCGTCCTCTACTTCGAACGCGGTTTCGCTCCGTCCCCATAGCTTCGCGTTACTGAACCTCATGCCTTTCCTATCTCCTGCGCCACCCTTTCAGCGCTTTCTAGCGCGCCCTCCATGTATCCGATCAGTGTGCTGGTGGCATCGCCCGCAAAGTGCAGCCTTCCCTCGCTGCGGATTCGGTCTTCCCAGTGTTCCAACACATCGCCGGGCTGCACATGCGGGAAACCGCCTCCCGCCAGAGGGTCGCCGACCCAGTCGTGCAGCGCCCCTTTCACGAAGCACTCGCGCGCCTTCGGGAATTCTGCACTGAGTTCATTAAGGAGTGCGTCGACCGGGTCGCTCATGCTCCTCAGTCGGCTTGCGGTGTCACCGTTCACATAGACTAGCAAAACATGGCATTCGCCACGCGAGCCGTTCCAGCACTGCTGCAGCAGGCCATCGCTGAGGTACCTCCCGCTCCAGCCATTCTCGTTCCAGAACGGCTTGCTGAATTCTAGTGAGACTTTAATGGTGCGACCCAGCGGCAGCGCGCCGAGTGCCAGCTCTTTGGCGTCGCTCAGGGGCGGCTCGATCTCGATGCCAAGCAACGCCTGCCCTGGCGCGGTGAGCACCAGTCGATCGACCACCACCGACTGACCGCCTGCCCACACCGTCACGTCGTACGGCCCGTGATGAATGCGATCCACTAGAAAGCTGAAGTGTTTTTCGCCCTTCACACGTTGCAGAAGTTTCTCCAGAAACACCTGCGCCCCTTGCGGGAACCGCAGCGGACTCCCCTCGCCACCCCCGCGTTCCCGGTAAAACTCGTAGCCGCAAAGCCACCCAAGTAGGCTGA
>JALHPH010000027.1 GCA_022842565.1 Fimbriimonadaceae bacterium | reverse complement strand
GGGCTGCCTGGCTTGGGGTTTAAAATAATCCTAGGCGTTGCGTTAGCTCGATACCAGCTCACTTCTTGGAGATAGCGCGCGACGAGTATGGCGGTCTCCTGGTCTACTTTTGGTCCACTGGTGCTGAGTCCAATGCCGGGATTTTTGTTAAACACGGCTTTGAATCCAGCTTCTTGAAGTGGTTCCTGAGTACGGGTGGGTTGCCACTTTCCCTTTTTCAGTTCAAAATACCGCCTTTCCTTGTCGATCTTTTGTCCGTCGATTGTGTTGATACCATGCCCGCGCGGCAACCCAATCACCCGAATATTGGTTGTATTTATATCTTTGTCTTTTTTTGTTAGAGTTGACTTGACGCGCGTTTGGAGTTGCCGCACGATGGCATAACCCCTAAAATCGCTGGAAATGCCTGGGTCGAGGGTGGCAAAGGTGAATTCGGTTGGATCCGGTTTTGGGCGATATGCCCGGAACATATCAAAAATCGGCTTCCAATCCACGCTGTCGGCACCAGGGGCGGGGTCATTATCAAACCAATGGCCCGCACCCGGCTCAAAGTGGGACTGCACGTTGCCAAACGGGCTCAGTTCACGCACCATCGTCCGCGCCTCGCTTGCTGGCACGGTGGCGTCGGCGTCGCCGTGGTGGACATAAATTCCCGAATAAACCGCAAAATTCTCTTTCAGCTCCAGAGTCCGTATCGGGGAATTCATTTGGTGGAGCGTCCTTTCCTGCGGATGATTCACATCATAGTTAGCTCCGCCTGCGTAAGTGTCGAAGCTAATCCAGCCTGCGCAGGGGGCTATGGCGGCAAAAATTCCGGGATGGTGCGCTCCTAGCTGCCAAGTTCCGTGACCACCCATCGAGTGGCCGGTGAGAAAAACGGTGCCTTCAGTTGGCAACTGGGACTGCGCATGCCGGAGCGCTTCTAAGCCGTCCACGCGGCCAAGGTCCTCCCAATCAAGGCCGTAAGGTCTCCTGTTAGTCGGGGCAACTAGGTGAAAGTCTGGCTTATGGCTGTAGGCTTGCGCTTGGCCGAGAGCCTCGACGCTCGCCCCGTGCAGACTCAAAACAATGGGCCAATCTCCCGCAGTCGTCGCCTTATTCACGGCGTAGTACTGCACGCTCGAGTCGGCCTTCGAGAAAAACGTCACCCGGTAAGAGGTCCCAGATGCTTTGGTTTCCAAACGATATTGGTGACTAGCCACGCGGGTGTAGCCCTCGAAAAGAGCGACTGTGCCGGATTCCTGATCCATCGGCAGTCGCACTGGAATTTTGGAAGTGCTAAGCGGCAACAGGGTCACCGTTTCCATGGCGTTTCCGTCCGGTCCGCGAAGCGTCACGCGCCGAAAATCTCTGGAATTATTGTGGACCACGAAGGAGGCATACGGGCTAGTCAATCGACCCTCCACCACGTCCGGGAGGGTGGAATCGTGCGGTGAAACTTCCAATTCTCCGTTCGGAGCCTGCCATTTCAGCGTAACACCGCCCCTATTTGCGGAAGCAACCAACGAGTTTAGTCCTTGTTTCAAAAAAACAGGAACGAAATAATTCCCGTACCCATAGACGTCGCCCACTCGTGGCTCGCCGTTCACATAAATCATCCCTGCGCCACTTGCATTCAGCAGCATAACTTGGTCGGTGGGCGATTGGACGGTAAACCGCAAATATCCCGTTCCCCGCGCAGAAAAGCCGTCGTTCGCCACTTCCTTCCATCCTTGAATCTCCCGGCCTTGGATCATCGCTTGTTCCACCGGATCACGCCGAATAACCGAGCGTGGCCGACCAGGAACCGCCAAAACCTCTACTCGATCCAGCGAGATATCTGCAATAACTGCCCAAAAAATCAATCCAGCACTCCCGAATATTTCAGTACATCCATCACGTCCACCACCGGTAATATTTCCAGGTCGCGCAAAACAACTTCAGGCAGATCCTCAAGGTCAACCACGTTTTCAGCGGGAATAATCACGCGCTTCATCCCGGCTCGGTGTGCAGCCAAAAGTTTTTCGCGCAGACCGCCAACGGGGAGCACCTTTCCGCGCAACGTGACTTCGCCGGTCATGGCAAGGTCGGCAGGAACAGGCCTACTCGCAAAAGCCGATGCCAGCGCCACGGTCATTGTGATGCCCGCGCTCGGTCCGTCCTTCGGCGCAGCGCCCTCCGGGACGTGCAAGTGAACGTCAAAATCGAACGGCCGAGAAGATGTTATCTCAGCGGCATGGGCGCGCACATACGAGACCGCCGCCATCGCCGATTCCTTCATCACGTTCCCAAGCGAACCCGTAAGCTGAATTTGCGGCTCATTGCTTTGCCGCGGCATCAGGCTGGTTTCGATGGTGACAATATCGCCGCCAAATTCAGTGTAAACAAGACCGGTTACCGCGCCAATCTCGGCTTCTTCCGAACGCACTCCGTATCGGTACCGCGCATTGCCCAGAAAATCGTGCAATAAATCTTGATTTATTTCAACGCTTGGCACCGATTTTTCAGCGATTAAGCGAGCTGCTTTTCGGCAGAGCGTCGCAATCTCTCGGCTTAGCGACCGAACGCCAGCCTCTCTTGTATATTCGCGAATGATCGTTAAAATTTCACGTTCGCCCAAAATAAAGCGCGATTCGGTCAAACCATGCTCGGCCACCAACTGCGGAATCAAAAAGTCCATCGCGATGCGCTGTTTTTCGACCTCGGTGTAGCTGGAAAAATGGATGATTTCCATTCGATCGCGTAGTGGTGGCGGAATATGTTCCACCACATTCGCGGTCATGATAAACATCACCGCGCTCAGATCGAAGCTCGCCTCGATGTAGTGGTCGCTAAAATGGGCGTTTTGTTCCGGATCGAGTGCTTCCAAAAGAGCGCTGGTAGGGTCGCCGCGATAATCGGTGGTCATTTTATCGATTTCGTCGAGCATGAACACAGGATTGCGGGTTCCGCACTGCTTAACACCCTGGATCAAGCGCCCAGGCATCGAGCCGATATAAGTGCGACGATGCCCGCGAATTTCAGCCTCGTCACGCACTCCACCGAGCGATAGGCGCACAAATTGTCGCCCCAGTGATTCCGCAATCGCCCGCCCAAAGCTCGTTTTTCCTACGCCAGGGGGCCCGACAAAACAAAGGATCGGGCCACGCAACGAGCCGCTCAACTGCCGAACCGCCAAGAAATCCAAAATTCGGTCCTTCACTTTTCGAAGGCCAAAATGCTGCTTTTCCAGAATGTCGGCTGCTGCGGTCACATCCAGCCGGTCTTGGCTCAATGTCTCCCAAGGAAGAGCAATCAGCCAGTCCAGCCAAGAACGGATAACCATCCCCTCGGGCGAGCTACTGGGCGCACGTTCGAGCCGCCGCAATTCGGCCAAAGCCTTTTCCTGGGTCTCGCGCGGCATGGGCGAAGCGAGTAACGCCGCCGCCAGCTCCTCGTTTTCCTTGGAATAAGGAACGTCACTCGTGTTGAGCTCGTTTTGGATGACCTTCAGTTGTTCGCGCAGGAAGTATTCGCGTTGAGTGTTTCCTAATTCCTGCTCCACGCGCTGCCGCAGGGTCGCCTGCAATTCGAGCACTTGGCGCTCGCTGGTCAGCAGGTGCACCAGCTTCTCCAGCCGGCGACTCGCGTTCATCTCTTCCAGAATCTCTTGCTTGACCGAGGGGCGCAGGTTCAGATGATCGGTCAGGATGTCGGCGAGGTGCCCAGCGTCCTCGATGGAGGGCAGCACCTCCATCACTTCGGCAGGAACGTGCTTTCCAAGGGCGGCAACCTGCTGGAAGGCATCCACCGCCTCGCGACGTAGGGCCTCGCTTTCCGGCCCCAGCGCGGCGTCCTCCAAAAGCACTTCGCAAGCAGCGCGAAGGTGACCGTTGCGTAGCTGCATGCTGGTAGCTCGGGCCCGCGCCACTCCGCGCAGAACCACGCGCATGGTGCCATCGGGCATCGGCATCACCTGCACCACTTCGCTCAAGGTGCCGATTTCGTACAGGTCTTCGGCGTTCGGTTCGTCAATGGCCACATCGCGTTGGCCAAGCACTAGCACCATCCGGTTCGACCGCACCGCGCTCTGAAGCGCTTTCAGCGAGAGGCTGCGACCGACGAGCAGCGTGCTAACGAGCTGCGGAAAGTGCACATTATCGCGAACCGGGACCACCGGTGCCCGAGAAGCTTTTTCCGAAGATCGACGCCGGACCAAAGAACCCGCTGAACCTTGACTCACGATTTCACCTTACCAGCCTTTGCCGCCAAATCATCACCCCAACGCTACTAGCTATCTTTTCTTCCGAAAAGTTTAAGCGTTTGGGCAAAGGTCTCGTCCGTGCGAAAGATCTCGTTGTAGACCGCGTCCACCATCTCGAAAACGCTCTTGAGTTCGGCCAGACGTGAGTGCAACACCTGGGCCTCTTCGTCGGCGGCGCCATCGGGGAATTGGGCCAGACACTCCTCGATGACTTTCTGAGTCGGGTCGAGCTCGCGGCGCTTGCGTTCGCGCACCACGCGAGCAAACATCATCCAGGGATCGGTGTCGCTTGCGTAGAGGTCTTTGCGGTCGCCCTGGCGCCGCTGCCGCTTGACGATGCCCCAGTCGATGAGATCGCGCAGGTTCATGCTCGCATTGCCACGCGAGATCTGGAGCCGGTCGATGATTTCGTCTACCGAAAGCGGCTGCCCAGCTATGAAGAGCAGGGCGTGAATCTGGGCCATCGTCCGGTTGATGCCCCAACTGGAGCTCATGCGTCCCCACTCCATGATGAATTGATCCTGGATTTGCCGCACGCGAGCCGTTGCCGAAAGCTGTTCGCCCATGAATGATTAGGATACCGACCTGGTGATTTTCAGGCTGAACGATGGGACCTTTCGAGCCGACAATTTTTTGCAGCATGGACGATATCTCACTTCTCAAGCGGCTCACGGGTTGTCGCGGGCGCATGCAAGTCGCGTCTTCTCCCACGCTGACGCACGTCCGGGTGAAGTCCTTGAAGTTTGTTGAGATGGAACTGCAGATCACCAGCGGCGATTTGCCTCAGCCTGATGAAGTTCTCACCCTGAACGTCGACGGGCCCATGTCGCGCATGGTCTTTTCGTTCGAAATTCGGTCTATTGCCGCCGACCGAGTCTTCGGGAATATCACTGGGAATCTGGTCCGTCAGCCCGCATACGAATCGGCTCGGGTTGAAGTGGATGGCCTACGAGCTACGCTGGATTGGTATCAAGCCACGGCCTCGGTCCAAGTGCTCGATATCTCCCGCGAGGGCATGGGAATCTGCACGACTGCCGAGATTCGGCCAGGCAACACTCTTCGGCTCACCGTGTACGATCACGCCAGTGCTCTGGGCATCGTCGGAACAGCCCGTTATTGCCGAAGCTACGGCGATGATTCGGGATTCAACCGTGTCGGCATCGAACTGCACCTACGAAGCCGAACAGATCTGGCTCGGTGGCTCGCCCTATTCGAAAGAACTCTGGCCGCTTAAGCGTCTCGCAGACGCTCGCTTTCGGTCTTGTTCTGCTCGATAAAGTTCTTCCAGTTTGCGGGCACGTCCGTGTCCACAAAGATCGCGGTGACAGGGCACTCCGGCTCGCATAGACCGCAGTCAATGCACTCGTCGGGGTTGATGAACACCATGTCGTCGCCTTCATAAATGCAATCGACCGGGCAGACCGTCATACAAGACTTGTCCTTGACGCCAATACAGGGCTCGGTAACAACGTAGGGCATTTCTGCTCCATTATACGTCTTGGGCTCCGGCCTCTGTGATGGCAGAAACTACAGAATCAAGCCGCCGTCGATCGTCAGGGTTTGGCCCGTGATGTAACCGGCTTCACGGCTGGCGAGGAAGGTGACGCCATGCGCAATGTCCTCTCCGCTGCCCAAGCGGCCGATGGGTGCCTTGGCAATCACGCTCGCTCGCATCTCCTCTGACAGCTCGCTCGTCATGTCGGTCTCGATGAATCCTGGGGCAACGGCGTTAACCGTGATGTTGCGTGAGCCCAGCTCTTTGGCAAGGGCCATCGTCAGGCCGATCACTCCGGCTTTGCTGGCCGCATAGTTGGCCTGTCCAGCCGCTCCGCTCTGACCCACGATGCTGCTGATGTTCACCATCCGCCCATACCGGGCTTTCATCATCGATTTAGTCACGGCGCGCGAGCACAAGAATGCGCCACGCAAGTTCACTGCCTGAACCTGGTCCCAATCCTCCAGGCTCATGCGCATGAGCAGCGTGTCGCGAGTGATACCCGCGTTGTTCACCAGCACTTGGGGTACGCCCAGGTCCGATTCGATTTGCGCAAAGGTCTCCTGCACCGAACTCTCGTTGCTCACATCGCAACCGTAGGCGATGGCCCCCGCGATCCTCTCGGCCGTTGCGAGCGCATTCTCGCGTCGGGTCGCGATACAGGCCACTCGCGCACCCTCTCGGCCAAAGGCCTCGGCAATAGCGCGCCCGATGCCGCGGCTGGCACCTGTGACGATGACGACTTGATCTTGAAATCGGCTCATGGATGGTTAAAGTTGGGTCAGGAGACTGTTCAGGCTCTCAGGATCTTGGACGGCGTACCCCTTGGGTTCTCGGTCGATGCGCTTCAGCATACCGGTGAGCACCTCACCCGCTCCGCACTCGATGAAAGTTCTGGCGCCCGCACCGATCATGGTGCGAATGGAATCGGTCCACCGAACGCTGCTCTCCAGCTGGCGGCCCAAAAGATCGGCCCATTGGTGGCTTTCACGGACTAGTTGACCGGTCACGTTGGCCGCCACGGGGGTGTGTTGCTCTACCCAATTCACCGCACCGAGGCTCTCGCGCATGGCCGCACCCGCATCCGCCATTAAGGGACTGTGGAACGCACCGCTCACATTGAGCGGGAGCGCGCGCTTGGCTCCGGCAGCAAGCGCCGCTTGACCGGCTTCGGCCACGGCTTCGGGCGTGCCGCTGATCACAAGCTGCCCGGGGCAGTTGTCATTCGCCAGCACCACGGTGCCGTTCACCCCGGTTAAGACCGCATCGAGTTCGGGTGCGTCCATGCCCAGAATTGCTGCCATCGCGCCGCTCTGGGCTTGCGCCATCAGCTCGCCGCGCCGCTGAATCAGCCTCGCGCCCTCCTCAATGCTGAGCGCGCCACTTGCCACGACCGCGGCATACTCGCCGACGCTGTGGCCGGCAAAAAACTGTGCCTCGCCGCCCCAAGCCTCCTGCAGCGCGGCCCAAGCCGCAAGTCCGCACGTAAAAAGCGCGATCTGCGCGTTCTGGGTTAGTCGGAGGGTGTCTTCGTCGCTGTCGCGGCAAAGAGCCAAGATGTCGCGGTCCACGGCCGCAGAAACGTCATCAAAGACCGATTTCGCCTCGCCCGATGCCTCGGCGAGAAGAACTCCCATTCCGGGCTTTTGAGACCCCTGCCCGGGAAAAACCACTGCAATCACGGGCAGGATCGTACCACGGCCTGCGGGTACCTTTAGCGCAGATGTCTACCTCGTTGCTTGAGATATTCCCCAACCCCGCCCCTCACCGCGACTATGTGATTTCGCATACCTGCCCCGAATTCACCAGCGTATGCCCCAAGACGGGTCTTCCTGATTTCGCCGTCATCGAGCTGGACTACATCCCGAATGAGACCTGCATTGAGCTGAAGTCATTGAAGTACTACTATCACAGCTTCCGAGACCAAGGAATTTTCTACGAAGCGGTGACCAACCGGCTGCTCGATGAACTCAGTAGTGCGTGCGCTCCGCGCTGGATGCGCGTGACGGGCCGATTCGCGGTACGCGGCGGCATCAGCAGTGTCATCGTCGCTGAAACCGGCCCCAGACCCTAGTCCGGTTCCTCGACCTCCGGGATCGATGACACGACAAAGTCGTGCCCATCGATGCTGTGGCTGAGGGTCGTCAGATTGGCTCGGTAGGGCCCGCTCCCCGGCAACGAAGTCCACACGCTTTGGCTGAAATCGCGCGACTCAGACTCCGCGTGCCAATGGGTCCCGCCCTCAAGTTCTCGCCAAGGCGGCAGAGGCACACCCAGCACTACGTGCCTGGCTAGGGCTCCCACCGCGGCGTGAGACTGGCGACGATCACCCAGGTCGTGCCCCACGTTCGGGATCGCCGTGAGCGCGCACTTGCCCTGCAAAAAGGGGAGATAATGGCGGGCGGCATCAACTGGCCAAAACGCGTCATTTGCGCCATGAATCATCCAGACCGGCGCGGTCACCCGGTGCCGGTGGGTAAAGGGGTCGATGGCCCGGCCCAGCGCCAGCCCTTCAGGCGTCTGCAGTAACTGCTGCAGCTCCCTCCGCGAGTAGTCCTCCAGCTTTGGGCTCATCCCACCCTGAAAAGAGAGCCGCTGCGCTTCCATCTGGGCCGGCAGGTTCAAGTTGTCATACACCTGCGGCGCCAAGCCTGCGACCCGAGAATCGCCAAGGCAACCCACCAGCCACGCCGTCCAGCCACGCTTGCTAGCACCGGTCACGATGAACCGCTCAATATGCGGCGCAAACTGCTGAACCGCGTCCATGGCCGCCGTGGCAGCGCGGACCATAGGGAAGAGGAGCGGCCAGCTGGCATCGCCCGATTCGATACACCGCTCAAGCGTGTGCGCAATGAGGTCATCCTCTCGCATCTCCCAAAGCGGCTGAACCGGCAACTGAAAAAGCGTCGCAGTGGGTAAGCCAACGGCATTGGCCAGCCGAACCACGTCTGGCCCGTCCGCATCGGGGACTTCGTCCCCCGTCAGGTAGAGCAGCGCCGTGCGTCGGCAGAGCACGTGTTCAGGCTGGGTCCACCAAAGGGGGTGCTCCCACGGAGTGCCGCGCCATGTCTGGCTGGTCAGCAAAAACCGCTCGCCCCAGGGCGTCTGCGCGTTTTTCTTACAACTGAATGAGCCCCCCGGTGCGTCCAGAAAATAAAAAAGACTCTCGGCTGGGATCACACTGCGCGGTTTACCCTGTGAAGGGACTGGAAACAAGGCCGATGGTGTGCTATCCTGGTATCAACCCACTCAGTGGGTCTGTTGTGGAGTTTTGAGGAGACAATGAAGTTTAAGCACATATCTTGCATGGCGATGCTGGGCCTGCTGCTGATTCCAGCAACCCCGTCGTTTGCCATGTCGATGAAGCGCGACCCAGGAATTTCCGTCGAGCGCATTTCGAATAGTCCCGTGGTGACCGTCACCATCGATGACCCCCGTGCCCGAGTGGTCGAGCTCCTGGTAGCCGGCCGCAGCGTCAGCACCCGCGCCATCTCAAAGGTCACCACTGCACTCGATCTGGAATTCCACGTGGACATGAGCCAGCTCGACGAGGGCGAGAACCCCGTCGAAGTTCGGCTTTACGATGAAACAGGAACCCTCTTGGGTTCCAGCGAATCGTCGATCAACATCTCCGAGCCGATTGAATCGCCCGTCGAAATCTCCTTCCCGAAGCAAGGCTCGACCGTGCAAGGTCTCGTCGAGATCAAGATCAACCTTCTCAAGCGGTTCTCCAAGCCATACGTCAGCTTCATGATCAACGGCGAGTGGAAGGCCATCCGAAACTACGAGCCTTATACGTACATCTGGGACACCGAAACGCTCCGAAACGGCTGGCAAGAACTGCAAGTCTGGGTCGTGGGCGATGACAACGTGACCGTGCGCTCTCGAAAGGTCCGCGTTTTCGTGAACAATCCCGGTGGTCGCACCGAGCGCATGACCGTGCCGCCAGTGGTTCAGCCCGTGCAGAACACGGTCGCCACCGCCACACCGGCCCTAGCGCCATCCAATGCCCTTCCCACTATGGTTGTAGGCACGCTGGCTCGACAGAGCGGCGTGCGAGTGACCGCGCCCAAGGTTGCTCCCGTGGCCACCACCGTGCGGTCGATGACCCCAACCGGTCGTCGCGTCGCTACCACCAAGCCGGTTCAAACCAGACCCGAAGTCAAGCCGGTCACCACCAAGATGCTGCCCGCTGTCAGCGGCACCAAGCCAGCCATCTCGGCCACCGTCGCTCCCAAGTCGCAGCCCGCTCAAGCGGCAGTGACCAAAGTCGCCCTGGCCCAAGGAACTCGGCTCCCCAACATGACGGGGCTCAGCGTCACGCTGAATAACAGCCTTGTCGCTTTCCCGGACGTGCAACCGTTCGTGCAAAAGGGAGTCGCCATGACCCCCTTCCGACACCTCTTCGAGCACGCCGGTGCCCGAGTGAAGTGGTTCAACGACACCAAGTCGCTCACCACTGTCGGTTTGGCAGAAGACATCGCGCTGAGCATCGGCAACCGCCAAGTCAGCGTCGGCGCTCGTTCGCTGACCCTCGAAACCAGCCCGTTCCTTCTCCGCAACCGGACTATCATTCCGCTCAGCTTCGTCAAAGAAGCTCTGAAGGTGGACGTCGAAGTCGACACTAAGACCGGCCACGTCCTCATCACAAAAGGGAACAACTAAGTTCCCGAAGTCTCCGCAAAAGAGGTGCCCCCAAACCGGGGCGCCTCTCTTTTTTGCGAGGTTTTCAACCTATTACCCTCTGGTGGTCTATAAACTCTCCGATAACTGGGGTAAGGGAATGGGGCGTGGCCCCAGATCGTCTAGGACATATCCGAATGAGTGGGTTTAAGAGTTCGAACGAGGGCCGCCGACACAAACGTTGGGAAATCTTTGAGTACGCGCTGCTGCAGC
>JALHPH010000026.1 GCA_022842565.1 Fimbriimonadaceae bacterium | reverse complement strand
GACGCAGAGGCTTTTCGGAGAAATACTCGGCGAGCGCAAGCAAACCGGCGGTGCCGCTGGCGTTGTCGTCTGCGCCGTTATGCAGCAGCGCATGGCCCGAACGTGAACCCACTTCACCAAATCCGAGGTGATCAAAGTGCGCCCCGAAAATGATTGGCTGATCGGCGAGCTTGGGGTCCGTGCCGGGGATCAGTCCGACCACATTATAGGATCGTCCGATGTTGGGCTCGGTCTCGGTTACTGCGCGCAAGGACCAACCCAGTGCCTTCGGCTCGGTTGGGCTCTCGCCAAACTTCATTCCGGTGAGGCTCTCGCCCACTTGTCGGGTCACGCTGAGGCCCACCATGCCGAGCTGCGGGTTCATTTCGCCGCGCCGTCCGAGCAAGGGAAGCTCAGGACGCTTTTCGGCGGAGCTTCCGACCAGGATTACTCCGCGTGCACCGGCTTCAGCAGCGCTTTGGATTCGTGCGGCCAATGAAGGTGTTCCTTCCACACCAAAGTTGCGCCGATACATCATCGCGACCTTGCCATTCAGGTCGCCGGATGGAGTGAGTGCACCAAAGAAAACGATCTCACCGTTAATCATCCTCATCTGAGCGGAGCCGCCCACGGGCTGGAACTCCGAACCCAGCGCCAGCGTCTTTCGCTGATCCCCCTGGGAGAGCGTGGCGAAGGTCGATGCGGTGGCGCGGGAACCGATGGTGATGTCAAACGGATGGAAGAACGAAGTGCCATAGCCGGGCTTCACGCCGTAATCGGCCATGCGCTCCGCCAAGTAATCCCGTGCGCGCAAGTTTCCGGGGCGAAGGGTCATTCGGCCCTCAAAGCCTGGGTCGGCAAGAACCCTGAGCTGCGCCTCGGACGTGGCGGCCAAGCGCTCCATGACGGTGCGCTCGGCGAGCGCCGGGAGGGCCAGCAGGCTGGCCAAGATGAGCAGAGACCACTTGGTATTCATGTTTTCTCGTTCTACTTGAATCTTGCGTCGAAATGTTACGCAGGAAGCGACTTTACCCGGGCTGATCCCGTCTAACCATTTGGTGGAAAATCCGAGTAAGCGTGAAAGAATCCTAGCAACTGCGTATGAAATCTTGGGGCATCAGGGCCTCGAGAATCTACACGCAAGGACAATTGGTGCTGAACTCAGCCTGAATCACGCAGCGGTCCACTACTACTTTAAAACCCGCGAGGACTTGCTGGTTGCGCTGGTGGGATATGCTCACAAGCGGTTCGAGATGGACTTGGAACGTGTTGTGGCCCCGCAGCCGACGCCCGCCAAGCGACTCGAAGCCCATATCGCACTTTACGAAGCCTATTCGCGCCCCGCGAGCCGCTATTTCCGAGCCCTGATGTCGCTCTTTGTGGCCGGTGCGTGGAGCGAGCGGATTCGAGAAGCGCAAAAGAACTTGGTGGAGAACCTCCGAATGAAGCTGGAGCAGCACCTGAGTGAGGCGCACCAGCAGGGAGCGGTAAACCAGCGCCACCCGATGAGCAACCCGGACCGCTTGGCAAACTACCTCTTTGGTCTTTGTGTGCGCAGCCAAATGCTGGGCAATATCAATCCGACACCGGAGATTGATGAACTGCTGATGGGTTTGCTCGTTCAGCCGCCTCAATAGCTCGCCAGCATCGCACGCAGTGCCCCGGCAGAATCTGCTGTAGCGGTGGATCTTGATTACACCTTTCATTTGCCACATCGCAGCGCGGCATGAACGCGCAGCCAGCACCCAGATCGCCGAATCGAGGCGGTTGTTCGCGGATGGTCCGCAGCCGCTCCACTCCCACTCTGGGTAGGGCGTCGAGAAGTGCTTGAGTATACGGGTGCTCGGGATCGCCAAGGAGAGTCTTCGTCGGTCCCTGCTCCACAACTTTGCCGGCGTAGAACACCGCGACTACGTCGCTCACCGCCGCAATGACCCCAATGTTGTGGCTAATCAGAATGACTGCGGTGCCCTCTTCTCTTTGTAATTCTTGGATCAGATGAAGCACTTGGGCTTGAAGGGTGACGTCCAGGGCAGTGGTGGGTTCGTCAGCGATCAGGAGTTTAGGTTTGCAGGCAAACGCAATCGCGATGACGATGCGTTGCCGCTGACCGCCGCTTAACTGGTGAGGAAACCTCTGGGCCGAGCCGACCGGATCAGGAATCCCGACTCTCTCCATCAGCTCGACCGCCGATCGCCGCGCCGAACCCCAAGAAGCCGACTGATGCAGCACCAGGCTCTCGGCGATTTGATCACCGATGCGCATGACAGGGTTGAGCGACGTGAAAGGGTCCTGCATGACGAGCGCGAGGTCGCGACCCCGCATTTCCAGCAGATGTCGTTCGGATTGGGTGGTGAGTTCCAGACCGTTTAGCTGAATCGAGCCTTTCGTGAGCCGGCAGCCGGTCGGGAGCATCGCCATGAGCGTGCTGGCGAGCATCGATTTGCCGCAGCCGGATTCGCCGACAATGCCAAGGGTCTGGCCGCGGTCGAGGGTCAGCGAGACGCCGCGCAAAATCTCAGTTTGCCCAGCCGCTACGTGCAAATCCTCGGCGCGCAAGAGTGCCATGGCTCGATTATGACCGGGGCCACGGGTATTCTCTAAAAATGGCTTCTGTTATTCGCGTGGTTGTGGTGGACGATGAGCCCGCCTACCGCAGCGCTCTCCAACGTACGCTCAACCTGGCCCCCGATATCGAACTGGTCGGATTAGCCAAGGACGGAGTGGAGGCGCTCGCCATGGTGGATGAATTGAAACCAGATGTCGTCCTGACCGACATCAACATGCCGCACGTGGACGGAGTCGAGTTAACGCAACGACTGACCGAATCGCATCCAGACGTGAAGATGGTCATTCTAACCGTGAACGAAGAAGATGACGTGATCTTTGACGCGTTCCGATATGGCGCGCTTGGGTATTTGCTCAAAACCTCGACGCCCCAGGACGTGATCGATTCCATTCGCTTGGCAAAGCAAGGCGAAGCCAAAATCACGCCGAAAATCGCCTCGCGGCTATTGGCGGATTACCGCTCGGATAACCGCTCCAGTAGTAGCAATCAGGGCCAGGGCGGAGGAAACCTCTTTGCGCTCAGCGAGCGCGAAAGCCAAATTCTGGACTTAGTTGCCGAGGGTCTCCGCAACAAAGAGATCGCCGAGCGACTGGGCATTACCGAAAAGACAGTAAAGAATCACGTCAGCAATATTCTGAAAGCGCTTCAGGTGGACAGCCGCACCGAAGCTGCGATGAAGGCCGTGCGAGCACGCGCCAAAGACGCCGACGCAGAAATCTGAATCGCTTACTGAACTTTGGTTTGGGCAGTGCGTTTCTACCCATGCAAGCCTTGGTTAATACCGGGCAAGTTTGAGGAAACGTCATGAAGAAAATCGCTCTGTTTGGTATCCCGGTGGCGCTGTTTGCCGCCATCGCTATCGCTCAACCCGCACCGATCGCAGCAACCCACGGTCGCGGCGTCGCCGAAAATGCTGATGGAAAGCGAGCTGAATTCCGCTTTGAAGTTCGCAAGGCCGACTTCAACGGCACCGTCCGCACCAATGGAAACATTGAGTTCAACACCGCTGTCGGCACCGCCGCTTCAGCACGCCGCATCACCATTCGCACTCGCGAGATTATGAATCTTGGCGTGAACGGAAACGTGGCCGAATTCGGTGGTCCTGGCGTGATGGTCATCCGCAACTCCAATGGCCGCGTCGAAGAAGTGCGTGGCCGAATCACGGTCCGCGTCCAAGATGACGTAGTGCCCGGCCAACCCAATCCGAACAACGATAATGATGATTTCAAAATCACGTTCGCTCGACAAAACAGCACGGCCCCGTACATCTGGGAAGGCATGGTGAAGCGCGGCGACATCGTGGTTCGAACTAACCCAAACCCGTAACGACTTTTAGCACGTCGGATCATGGTTCAGGACGCCTCCAATTAGGGGGCGTCCTTGTTTTTGCTTGGGACGGACCTAGGCCGAAACTTTAGGTCGGTTTACAATGATGAGGAGCCCGCAAAGCCGTGCGGGCAGGAAAGTAGACCATGCTGGTTCTAGGAGATGTTTTTGCTGTCGTTGCGGTCCTGTTGGGAATCACTCTCACGACCGTCGCCCTGTTGCTTGCCCAAGGCCTGCTTGCCCCTCAAGTGGCGCTGCGAAGTTCTGAGCGGCTCAAGGAGTCGCCCATGGCCCGTTTCGCACTCGGAACCGTGGTGGGTTTGCCGGTTCTCTTTATCCTTGTGATCCTCGCCAACCTCCCTTCGCCGCTCATTAGGACACTGGGCGTGCTCGGGATGTTCGCTTGGGTGCTGTTCTCCACAGCCGGGCTGACGGGCGTGGTGAAAGCCATGGCCGACCGCATGCGCTCCATGGACCCCAATATGGGCGAGTTCGCAGCCATGCAGCGAGCCTCGCTGTTGTTGGTCGGTGCCCTATTGGTGCCGTTTGTCGGTTGGATTCTGCTGGCGCCGGTCGCGCTGCTCTTGGGTTTTGGTCTGAGCCTGACCCCAATTCGCAGCCGCGCTCGCTCGGGCCAGTTTGAGTAACGAGGTCACTATGGGAATCTCACGTCGAGAAGTCCTGATGGGCGCCGCGGCGCTGGGGCTGGCCGGATGCGCGCCAACCCTCCGCCGAGCGCGCGAGCTCCAGCCCACGGCCCCCATTCGCCCGGTAGACGGCGCAAGCCTGAGCGTGCGGAAGCTGAACCGGATGGGCTATGGCCCCACGCCCGAGGAAGTTGCGCGCGTCGAAGAAATCGGGTGGGAAGCGTATGTGGACGAGCAACTCGCCGCCACGCGGGCCGAACCGGCTGAACTGGAAGCCATGCTCCGGCAGCTGGATATCCACTCGTTCGGTGCGGTCGATTTACGGGCGCTCCCCGAACACGAAGTGATCCGCCAGCTCCACCAAGCCACGCTACTGAGGACAATCTACAGTTCAAACCAGTTACGAGAGCGGATGGTCGAGTTCTGGAGCGACCACTTCAACATCGACATCAAGAAGGCGTACGGCACGTTTTACTTATCAAAAGACTTGAACCAGAACCTTCGCAGCCAGGCACTCGGGACGTTTCCGAAGCTGCTGTCGCAAAGCGCTCATGGGCCGTCGATGCTGGCCTATCTGGATAACAAGCAGAACCGCAAGGGCGGCGTGAACGAGAACTATGGCCGTGAGTTGCTCGAACTGCATTCGATGGGCGTTCGAAGTGGTTATACGCAGAAGGATGTGCGCGAGGTGGCCAAGTGCTTTACCGGCTGGACGGTCGAGGACCGTTTCCTGCGAGCGGGCGGCACTTTTCGGTTCGACCCGGAACGCCACGAGCCAGGAGCGCGGCTGGTTTTGGGGCACCGGATCGCCGCCGATCTTGGAAAAGGACAGGGTGATCGAGTTCTTGATATCTTGGGCGCGCACCCCGCAACGGGGCAACATATCGCCCGCAAGCTTTGCGCGCTCTTCTTGGGCGAACACGGTCCGGAAGTAACGCCAGAAGTCGCGCGGGCGTACCACACTTCGAATGGCGACATCAAGGCGATGATGCGGGTGATTTTGCTACACCCGAAGTTCGGTGCAGAGGATGCGCGGCTGCCTAAGCGTCCGCTTGATTTTGTAGCGGGCAGCATGCGTGCCCTGGGAAGTGCGACGTCGTGCGTGGGCCTCATCGAACCGTTGGAAAAGATGCGCCAGCCTCTTTACCAATGGCCGATGCCCGACGGCTATTCGATGCGCGCATCGGCCTGGACGGGGTCGCTGCTGGAGCGTTGGAACTTCGCGCTGGCGCTTGCGTTTGGGCAGCTGCCCGACCTCGATTTCAGCATCGAAACCCTGGCCGAGCGGCTCTCGCTCCCGGCCGCCGAGGCTGTGAATTACGTCCTTTTCGGTCAGCGAGGCAAGGCCCTACACTCTGACCCCCGACGCCATCTGGCGCTTGCCCTGGGCAGCCCAGAATTCCTTTGGAGATAACCCGATGTCTGAGAATTGGAAAACGTGTGACGGATCGGCGCTGGAGTATGCCGCCCGGTACGGAGAGGCGGGATCGGATTGGGCCGGCGTCCATGTGAGCCGTCGCCAAGCCATCGTGCGGCTCGGTTTGGGGGCATTGGGCCTGGGCTTGGCGGGCAGCGCGTTGGCGCAAGCCACCTTCCGCGCGGCCAAAAAGCCCGGCCACACCCTGGTCGTCGTTTTTCTACGCGGCGGGGCCGATGGGCTGTCGCTCGTCGTGCCGCATTTTGAACCTGACTACGCCCGCGCAAGGCCGCAGTTGGCCCTGAGCGAACGCCAAACCAAGCCGCTTGATTCCAGATTTTCGATGCACCCCGGGATGCCCGGTCTGTTGGAAATCTGGCAGGAGGGGCATCTTTCGATCGTCCACGCAGTGGGGTCGAGCGATACGACCCGGTCCCACTTCGAAGCGATGCGCACGATGGAGACCGGAGCCTTCGACGGCCGCCGACATACAGGCGGCGGCTGGCTGGCGCGGTTCCTCACCGAATCAGACGCGATGGAATCCACGCTCCGCGCTGTGAGCTTTGGAGGGATGTTGCCCGAGAGTCTGCGGGGCTATCCACCGGCGATGGCGCTCGGACGGTTGGACGATTTCCGGCTCCAGGTGCCGGAGGGCGTTGCCCAAGATGGCGAGTGGCTGAACGACCTGGCGAAGCTCTACACCGGGCCGAAGGACCTCTTGGCAGAGGCTGGCCACGAGACGCTAGGCGTACTGAAGATGCTGCGCGATCGGCCCAAGGGTCAGGCCGCCCAGGGCGCTGCCTATCCCGAAACCGAGTTTGGACGCTCACTCAAGGACGTAGCGGCGCTTGTCCATGCCGACCTCGGACTAGAAGTGGCGTGCGTGGACCACGGAATCTGGGATACGCATGCAGCGCAGGGAACCACCGAAGGGTGGATCGCCAATAACGTCGGTGACCTGAGCGCGGGACTCCACGCATTCTGGCAGGACCTCGGCGAGCGTCGCAAAAATGTGACGGTCGTGGTGCAGACGGAGTTCGGACGCCGCGTCAATGAGAACGTGGTCCTGGGGACCGACCACGGGCGTTCGTCGGTGTTCATGGTCCTGGATACCAAGGCGCGCGGCGGGAAAGTGCTCGGCGACTGGCCTGGGCTGAAGCCGGACCAACTGGACGAAGAAGGCGACCTGCGAGTGGGAACCGACTATCGTCGGTTGCTGGCGGGCGTTCTGAAGAGCCGAATGTCACCAGTTTCTGTGCAAAAAGTGTTCCCCGAACTAACCGAAACCGAAGTGAATGTCGTAAATTAATGTGGGCTGGGTTGCGCAAGGATGCGTCGCCCTCCTGCAGAGGACAATGAAGTTTCGACCGACAGCGTTGTTGGTGTTGGCGGGCACCTTGGCATTGCCAGTGGTATCGCAGGCGATCTCGTGGATCGGCAACACTCAGATTTTCCAAAGTGGGCAGGCTTTCCCACGGCGCGGCGGGTTCTTGGAGCCTTGGCAAACGCTCACGATCACGACCGAGACCTACCCCGTCGAGCCCGCACAGCAGGTGGTGGCAGTCGTCGAGACCGCTGGTTGGCAATCCGCTCGTGAATACGTATTCACATGGAACGGGAACTCGGGCAACAACAGCCGTTGGTATGCCGTGCTCGGGCCGTTCCCGCAAGGGACGCAGGTCAATTTTTATCTGAAGGGGACCAAATACGGGCAGGCTAACGCCGTCTTTGACAACCATGGCGGCGCAAACTTTGGCTACCACCAACGCCATGCCTCGGCTTACCGAAGGGGTGCCATCTTGCAGTGGTTCGAGACGCCCTACCGCACCATTATGGCCCGGCTACCCGAAGTGGTGGAAGCAGGCTACAGCGCCATTTACCTCCCTGCACCAAGTAAGGGCGGAGGTGGTGGATTCAGCGTGGGCTACAACCCCGTCGATCGCTTTGATATGGGGGACCGATTCCAAAAGGGGTCGGTCCGCACCAAATACGGCACCACCCAAGAGCTGATCGAGCTTGTTCGGGTCGCAAAGCGGCTCGGACTTGAAGTTTATTTCGACATGGTGATCAACCATAACGACAACCGCGCTTCACACGCGCTGGATCGTTATCCCGACATGATCCCCGAGGATTTCCACATCCGCTCCTCGGCCGATACCGGTAACCGTGAAATCGACTTTGCGACCGAGGGCCCCTTCAGCTTTGGCATGCTGAACCACGAGCTGGTCGGGCTCACCGACATTGCTCACGAGGACGGCAACAACACCCAGAACGGCGCCTTTTCTCTGCCGCCCTATGCCACCTGGAATCCGGTGGGCAAACCGAGCTTTGTGCGCCAACCACGTACGCCGCAATACTATCCGGAAGGAAACACTACGACCGAGGATGTGCGCGAATACCTGGAGCGATGGTCGCGTTTCATGGTGGAGGTCATCGGGTTCAACGGCTTCCGCATTGACGCCGTGAAGCACGTGCCGCCGGGATACTTCGGCTGGGCACCCGACCAGGCCGCCTCCCAAAGCTTCTCCAATGGAAACTTGCTGAGCAAAATGCTGAGCGACTACCAGAACCTGTATGTTTTCGGTGAGATCTACAGCAACGTCACGCACGAGCTACGTGAATACGCCAAGGTCGGCATCAATCCGTTGGACTTCCCGCTGAAATTCAAGATGGGAAGCACGTTCAACCAGAACGGATTTGCGAACCTGGCCGCCGACTTGAGCAACAACTACGGCGTGGACCCCATGACTGGCATCGCCTTCCAGCAGGGTGGCCTCTCGCCAGACACGGGAGTGAGCTTTGTGCAAAGCCACGACGACGGCCCGCCGACCAGCAACAACCTGGCACACGCTTTCATCTTGGCGCGACCCGGGCGAGCCAAGGTCTATTACGATGGCAACAACGTTCAGCCCGGAAACTGGTCCAATTTTCCCCGCCCTGGTCGCGGCGATGCGCTCGGCCAATTCGGCGATACGGTGGTGAAGCTGGTCCAGGCGAACCAACGGTTTGGCCGTGGATACACGGTGAATCGGTGGCTGGATGGCGACCTGTATGCCTTTGAGCGACAGGTGAACGGCCGCTCGGTGATGCTCTTTGCTATGAATGACAAGGGGCTGAGCGGATCGACCACGGTGACCGTCGCCACTAACTTCCGCAACGGCACCGTGCTGCGCGATTACACCGGTCAGATGCCAAATGTGACGGTCGGGCAAAACGGGCAGACCACGATCACCGTTCCCAATAACCACACGCCGAATGAGCCGAACAATGGCCGGGGTTATGTGCTTTACGCGCCACTGACCGCCGATGCGATTCCGGGGCAAGAGCCGGTCGTGGTTTCGGAGTTCGACCGCACGCGCGCTCGCACGCGCGATGGCTTTGTGCCTGCAGTCTTTGCCAACTACAATACTCCTGGCGGTCAGCACGCGGGCGGCGGTGCCTATCGCGCGGCGACCGTCAGTTCGAATCTTCTGAGATTCGAAGTGAATGTCGGCAGCATCGGCAATCAGGCGCTCATCCGATTCAATAATGGCCAAGCGATGCCAGGGTATTTGCCGCTTCAAAATACTCCCGAGGGGCTGGCGGATGGCTTTGTGCCGATGACTCGTCTGGCAGCGGGCCGGTTCACGCTGGACCGGGTTGACACTTCCTCGCTGACCGATGGCCTGCACCGAGCGACGGTGCGGGTCTTCAGCGACACCGGCAGCGATCCCGGCGTTTACAGCGACTTCAATGTTTGGTTTTATGTGAAGCGCGGCGTGGGGACGGGCTGGCGCGTGGATGGCGACCTCACCGATTTTGGCGCGCCGATTGCCCAGCAGCAGCGCTTCCCGAGCAGCCAACTGAACAGACTGGATGCGCTCTATGCCCGCAACGACGAGCGCTATCTCTATCTGGGAATGGCGGGCCGCGTGGATGGCGGCGAAAATCTGACCAACGGCGTCGGGCTGTTCCTGGATGTGGACGGAGCAAACGGCCTGCAGGATGTTTCGACCCTGACGGATGACAGCGGACCGGCGCCTCGTTTGCTCAGCAATTCGAGAGTGACCCTCCCGAGCGGTTTCGGCGCGGACTACGCCGTCGGAGTGTTCCGCAACCAATCGACCACCAGCGCGCCGGAAGCGCCGTTCTTTGGTGGGCCGGTCGTTCCGCCGATTGTTGGAGCGCAAGCTGGGTTCTACCGCATCAACCCCAGTCGCTTGGCATGGCTCGAGCCGCGCAACGCGGCGATCGCCACCCAAGTTCGCACGAATGTGAACTCGCCTGCGCGCGGTGTGGAAGTCGCTATTCCGTTGGCGTCGCTCTTTGGATCCCCCGCGACTGGCAACCCAGGCGTCAACCTCCTCGCATTCCTCGGAAACACGGGCGAGCAGGACGCCTTCCTTTCGAGCGTGGACCCGCTGAGGGGCACCCTCGGCGGCCGGCCCGCGCCAAACGCCTGGCTAAGCAACCAATTCTTGCCGACTCAGCCCGCCGTCACTGGCGACCCGGGCGCGAACGCGGTGGTTACCACGACCTCAGTACGCTACGAACTCACGCAGTCTACGGATCGCACGGGGCAGGTGGCTATCACTTCGGGTGCATTGGAGTCGCTGGGGAACGGGCGATTCCGACAGCGCGTGACTATCGTCAACGGCTCGGCATCGACGCTGAATGGCCCCGTTTTCCTAAGAGTTCAGGTCCCTGTCGGGGTCAGCGTTAGCAATGCGACCTTGCCCAGCATCTTGGTCTCAGGCGGAGCAATTGAGCTACCCGGAAGGGCCATGCCGAG
>JALHPH010000025.1 GCA_022842565.1 Fimbriimonadaceae bacterium | reverse complement strand
ACTTCTCGTTGTAACCGGGAGGTGCCTCATAGGGTTGGTCCGGGTGTAGCCCGTTCCATACGATCCCCGCTATCTTCTTGATCGCTTTGTCGCCCGCGTTGTCTGCAACCCAGCGACGGTCTTTTTGGCTGTCGGTATAAATCGTCAGCACATAGGGCCGGGAGTGCGAAAAGACGATGGCGGTGTCGCTGCGGCTCCGTGTGATGGCGCCGCTCTTACTGGCCACGGCCACGCCCGGCGGCACTGAGCCTGCAATCCAGTCATCCCAGTATTGGTGCGTCAAGATGCGGATCATCTTCTCGCATCCGGCCGCCGAAGCGGCCTTGCGCCGATAGATGAGTTCCAAGAGGGTCGCCATTTCGCTGGGAGTGGTCATGCCCATGCCAAATTGCCGCCGCAGCCGCTGGATTGGAACGTTGTCCTTGGGAGCATTGCCGAGGATCTTGGTATTCGTCAGACCCAGCGCCTGCATTTTCTCGTTCACCTTCATGGTGCCGATCCAATCGCGCGTGACGATGGTGGCCGTGTTGTCGCTGACGGTGACCATCAGGTTCACCCAAGCATCCAGATCGAGCACTGTGCCGTCCTTCAAGTAGAACGACCACATGCTGGCCTCGCGGCGTGCGGGGTCAGTCGGCACGGGCTGCTTGTCGCTCATCTTCATGCGCCCCGCGTCGACTTCTTGAATCGCGGCCAGTGCAACGGCGGTTTTGATGGTGCTGGCGGTTGGGAACCTCTCGTGATCGCGGTAGCCGATGCGCGCAGATGAGTTGAGAAGCCTGAGGTGATAACCAAGCCGCCCCTCGAACCCTTTGCAGATCTTGTTGAGTTTCAGCTGAATGCCGGCAAGGACCGCGGCGTCGCTGTTTCGTGCCGGCGGCGAGGCCGTGAGCGTAGTCGCCGAACCAGCCAGAAGCAAAGAGACCGCAATTCCCGTCCGTAGCATCATCAGGCCTCCATTTTATGACAAATTCGAGATTGGGGGCTAGCCGCCAGGTCAGAAAAGCAGGAGATGAACCGAGGAAAGATCACTTTAGGAGCCTATTTGGTCTCAACAATGCTCCTGTTGGTGATTGGGACCATCCTGCTGAGCGGCCTTTTTACGTGGCACCAAAGCCGCGAAACCGTGAAAACGATGGCGGCGGACGCCATCGAAGACAACATCAATTTGGTGGACCTCCAGGTTCAAAGCTTGCTCCGTGAGACCGAATCTTCTAACGCTGAGATTGCGCGGCTACTGAGCAGCAAGGGATTGCTCCAGCCTTCCAGGTTCACGGTGAGCGAGCTCAGAACCTTGCTGAAAACGCTCGGTGATCAGATCCTGGCCAACGATGATCTGGCCTATCTCAGCTTGACCCTAGAGGGATCGGGCGAGTTCTTACAGGTATCGCGCGACCGAGAGGGGCGTCCGCTGTACCAGGTCAACGTAGCCAGAGAACCGGGGCTCTATGATCGCAAAGATTATCTAGTCGGGCTGCACGGCGAGGAGGAGGTCTTTCGCGATAAGGCATGGAAAGTCGATAGCCGTACGCGGCCCTATTATCGCGCTGCCAAAGCGGCGCACGAAGTCAGTAAAGAAGTCGCTTGGACTCCAGCGTACAAGTTTATTCCGAGCGGCAATCAAAAAGAAGAATTGGGCGTGACATGCGCACGGCCGTTGCGCGGGCCTTCCGGGGAGCTGCTGGGAGTGGTGACCGCCGACCTCACTCTCACTCGACTTGAGGGCTTTCTGAATTCGATTCGAATCCGTGAGGTGGGCTATGGATTCGTGATCCAGACTGCTGAGACCGACGCGTCTCCCGCCAAAAACCAGGTTCTGGCCGTGCCCAAAAACAATCTGATGGACTCGCGTTCGGACGTGCAGGCGAACGAAGTGATGAGCGCGTTTGCTAAGCGCTCCACGACTGGGGCGCAGGCGCTAACCCTCGAGAACTCGGACTCGCTGGTCGCCGAATCGGATGGCGAACGGCTGGTGGTCGGATATCGCCGGGTTCGGTGGCCAGGGGTCGATTGGGTGGTGTTCGCGGTGGTGCCCGAATCAGCTTATCTGGGCGCGCTCAATTCGACCTACCAAACCGCTACGAAGTTTGCGGGAGTCCTGGCTTTGGCCGGAGCGTTGCTGGCATTCCTTTTGGCGCGGCGAGTGGCGCAGCCCTTGAAGGACCTCACGGAGCAGGCTGCGCGGATCGGCCGTTTGGACCTGACTCACCCCAGTCAAACCGACAACATGGTGACCGAAGTCAACGCCCTTGGCCAAGCCATGGAGCGGATGCGCAACAGCTTGCGATCTTTCGAAAGATTGGTCCCCAGGGCTTATGTTCGTTACCTCATGGATTCGAACCAAGAGGCGATGCTCTCGGTGGATAAGCGCGAACTCACCATTCTATTTGCCGACCTGGAGGGGTTCACTAGCCAGGCGGACTCGGAGCCGCTCGAAGTCATCGTGCCGCGGTTGAACAAGTTCCTGCAGTCTGTCAGCGATGCCGTGACCGCCGAAGGCGGGACTATCGATAAGTATTTGGGCGACGAAGTGATGGCTTTTTGGGGTGCGCCACATGAATGCGCAAACCGCGAAATCCAAGCGCTCCGGGCGGCGCACCAGGTGCTTGCTACGCTACCAGAGGGGCTTCGCGCCCGGGTTGGCGTCGCTTCGGGTGTCGTGGTGGTCGGCAATATTGGCACTCCCGACCGCATGAACTACACATGTATCGGGGACCGAGTCAACTTAGCCAGTCGGCTGCAGGGGCTGAACAAAGTCTACGGGACTTCCCTGCTGGTGGACGAAGTCACGGCCCAAGCACTTGGCGAGGAGTTCCTCCTTCGCCCGATTGACAAAGTCGCGGTGATGGGGCGGCAAACGCCTGAAATCGTATGTGAGGTCTACCGGACTGAGGCCGCATCAGGCGAGTTTTTTACCAAATGGTTAAGCATGGTGACAAAGGCGTTCGAGCGGTACCAAGAAGCTCGATTCCCCGAAGCAGAAGCCCTGTACTATGAGGCGATGCTGTTGCGTGAGCATGACGTGGCCGCCCAAGTGATGATGCAGCGTTGCCAGGAGTTCAGGCACCGCCCACCCGGGGCTAACTGGGCCGGTGTCTTCACGCCTCTCAGCAAGTAAGAGCTAGGCCGCGGGCCGGAGCGCATTCGGGAGGTGGTGCATGTCTAGGACATCTTCATCGCGCCGAGCCAGTACGATGGCGCGCTCGATCACATTGCTGAGCTCACGCACGTTACCCGGCCAGCTGTAGCTTTCCAGCATCGCCAGCGCAGAGGCTGACACTTCGCGTAGCGCGCGACCGTTCTCCTCACCGTATTTCGCCAGGTAGTGCCGCACCATCGGGTGAATATCCTCGATTCGCTCGCGAAGCGGCGGCAATGGAATCTCGATGACCTTGAGCCGATAGAGGAGGTCGAGCCGGTAAGTGCCCTCATCGACCATGCTCTGCAGGTCGCGGTTGGTGGCGGTGATGAGTCGGACATCGACTTTGGTCGGGCTAGTCGCGCCGAGGCGCTCAAACTCTCGCTCCTGGAGAACTCGAAGTAGCTTCACCTGGATAAGCGGCGGAACGTCACCGATCTCATCTAGGAACAAAGTGCCTTCGTGCGCGAGTTCGAACCTGCCGGGCTTGCTGTTATTGGCCCCAGTAAATGCACCCTTCTCATAGCCGAACAGTTCGCTTTCCATCAGGCTTTCGGGGATGGCGGCGCAGCTGGCGGCCACAAACGATTGACCCGCACGCGGCGAGAGTTCGTGTAGCAGTCGGGCGACAACTTCCTTTCCGGTGCCGCTTTCGCCCGTGATCAGCACGGTGCAGCGAGAATCGGCCACCTGCTCAATCGTTTGCAGCACGTCCTTCATGACCGGAGATTCGGCGATGAAGGTGGTCTTGGTCGGAGACTTTGACTTGGTACTCGCTGCTTTCTTGGGCAGCTTTTCATTCATGGCTGCCAACACGATCTTCTTCAGAGAGTCGAGATCGAACGGCTTAGTGATGAACTCGAATGCGCCCAGACGGATGGCTGCCACGGCCTGAGGGATGGTGCCGAAAGCGGTCATGATGATGACCGGAGTCTCCGGCCAGCGCTCGGCGACCTTGGCGTGCAGCTCGAACCCAGTCATTCCTGGCATTGTGACGTCGGTGATGATTGCCCCGAAGGACTGCTGCTGCAATATCGCCATGGCCTCCTCCCCACTGCCAGCGGTGAGCACCACTAGCCCTGCCTTCTCGAACGCCACCTGCAGGATGCGGCGAATGTTCGATTCGTCATCTACGACCAAGAGCGGTAGTGTTTGCTTCATGAATTCCCTCCTTGATTAAATCGGACGGTGAGGGCCGTTCCGCGACCCCTTTCGCTGACGACCGTGATTTCGGCATCGTGGGCGTCGGCGATTTTTCGGACCATAGAGAGGCCGAGGCCGGTCCCTTTTGGCTTAGTGGTGAAGAAGGGCGAAAAGAGTCGGCTGACCTGGTCTTCGTCCATTCCGCATCCAGTATCGGCCACTTCGAGTAGGCCCGTGCCAATGTTCACCCTCACTTGCCCGCCGGGCTGGGTGGCCTGGAGCGCGTTGAGCATGAGATTGCGGACTACTTGCTCCATGCGGCCCGCGTCCAGCATCAACGGAATCTCGTTTCCGGTGTTGATAACCTCCAGCGTCACTCCGGCTTGCGTGAACTCGGCACGCATCGTTTTGGCGACGTGCTCGACGAGAGGCGAGAGGAATCCACTCTCGAATTCCAGCCTGAGCGGTCTTGCAAACTCCAAGAACTCGTCGCATAGCCGCGAGAGCTTGATGCTCTCCACTTCAATGATCTCTGCGAACTCTTGGGCGATTTCGGGGCAGTCCTGGATCATTTTGGCGGCGCTGCGAATTCCGGTCAGCGGGTTTCGAATCTCGTGCGCGATGGTCGCTGTCATTTGGCCTACTTCGGCCATTCTCTTCAGCCGGTCGTGCTCGCGCTGAGCGTTCTCCAGCTCGGTGACATCCTGGATCGAAATCGTGAGACCACGGCTGGGCAACGGCGTGGCGCTCAAGGCGATCACCCGCTTGGCCGCTTGCACGCGCATGCGGACGCGTTCTCCCGCCAGGCCCTCACGAGCAGCTCGGTTGAGAGGATCGACAAACTCCGCCGGGCAGCGAAAAACGTAGCTGCTCATTGGCTCGCCGCGACCGGGGACTTTGCCCAGGATCATCACGGCTTCCGGGTTGTAGTGGGTAATCGAGCCGTGCTCGTCCATCGAAATGAAGCCAAAACCAATGTTGGAGAGCACCACCCGCAGCATGTCGCTAAGGTGGCGGGTTTCATGGACCAAAGTCGCGTTGCTCACGGCAAGCGCGAGTTGCCGGCCCAGGTTCTCGGCGGTTTCTAGGTCCGATTCAGCGTAAGGGGCCGCGCCTGCGCCACGACTGAGGTTTACCACCCCCACGCACTTGGTTCCCCGCTCCACCAAGGGCACGATCATGCTGGTGCCGACATTCTTCTTGTGCTGCAAGCTAGGCTGCTGGCCCTGAAGCAGCGTCGGCTTCAGGGACTCGATTGCTTGGCCGGCCGGGCCCTCGCCAGGCTTCAGGATGGTCCCCTTTGGAATGGCGGCGAGAGGTCCTGCCTGCCCGGTGAGGACGTAATCGCCGTTGGTTGGATTTTGCAGGAAGACTGAGGCCGCTTCAGCATCGAACCACTGGAGCGACAGTGAAAGAAAGTTCTTAATGAAACTCTGGAGAGCGTCGTCCGCGCTTTCGCCACGCTCGGTGACCATTAGCTTCAAAAGTTCGGGTAGCGGATCAGCGAGTGCGCCCATTACTTTGCATTCTCGGCTGATTTCTGTTATGCTCTAGCTGTTGCGGCACTGATATTTTGCCGAGATACTTAATTGTTATAGGGCTTGCTCTTATGAAAACTCGAATCCTCTCTGGCCTTTTTGTAGCCTCAGGTTTGTTGTTGATTTCTGGTTGTGGTGGCGGCGGTGGTGGGGTCAGTATTGACCGTTCCCCTAGCGCAGCAGCGGTATGGAACCAAGAAATGCTCGATGCCATTTCGGCGAGCACGTTCGGTCCGACCGTTGTTTCACGTTCCATTGGTCTGACCCAAACAGCCGTCTATGACGCATGGGCTCTGTATCATCCGGTCGCAGACCCGGTAGGAATCAGCCCGACTCTGCGCCGCCCGACGATTGAGGCGACTGAGGCGAACAAGCGCATTGCCGTGAGCTTCGCTGCATTCCGCACCCTGAGCGAACTCTTCCCTGGCCGCGTGGCTCAGTTCCGCGCTCAAATGGTGGAGATGGGCCTCAATCCGGACAACACCACAACGGACCTTTCGACTCCGGAGGGGGTTGGAAACCAAGCCGCGGAGGCCTTGATGGTAACGCGTCGGTCGGACGGTAGCAATCAGCTTGGTGATGAAGGCGGAACCGGACCCTATACCGATTACACCGGCTACACCGTCGCGACAGGTGACCCCTCGAAGTGGCAACCACTCTTGCTACCGAGCGGTCTTACCCAGCGCTTCCTGACCCCTCACTGGGGCCAAGTGGAGCCGTTTGCTGTGACCAACGTGAACTCCTTCCTGATGGGCGGCGGCCCGAGCTATGGCAGCGCCGCTTACATCAATGAGCTGCGTGATGTTGTTCGTGAAACTGGCAACCTTGACGACCGCAAGAAAGTGATTGCGGAGTACTGGGCGAATGGCCCCCGCACAGTGTTGCCTCCCGGAACTTGGTGTACGTTTGCTTTGGTGGTGAGTGAGCGAGATCGGCATACTCTTGATGAAGATGTTCAAATGCTCTTTTTGGTTGGAAACGCTGTGATGGACGCTGGCATTGTTTGCTGGCACAACAAGCGCACCTATAATTCGGCTCGCCCAATCACCGCCATTCGCAACCTGCTCGCTGGTGAGCGTCTGCCATCGTTCATCCCCGCAACCCGGCAAATGGGCTTTGCAGACGGCTCGCAGTGGCACCCGTTCCAAGATCCGGGCTTCCCGACCCCTCCGTTCGCTGAGTACACCAGTGGACACAGTACGTTTAGTGCAGCGGGCGCGACCGTGTTGCGGCTATTCACTGGAAGCGACAACTTCGGCTATTCGACGACCTTCCCTCGTGGCTTCTTGAGCTTCGAGGCAAACGTGCCATCCAGTCCACTGACATTGGCTTGGAGCACCTTCTCGGAGGCCGCAGACGAGGCTGGGCAATCTCGCATTTATGGAGGAATCCACATCCCCAGCGCAAACGAAGAAGGCAAGCGCTGCGGTCGTGATGTAGGGCAAGCTGTCTGGGATCGCGCTCAACAGTACTTTAACGGCACCGCGCGGTAATCACTGAAACCGACCCTAGGGCAGCTAGATTCCGTATAATCGGAATATGGCTGCCCTTTCTGCTGCTGCGTCCGCCCATCGACTGCCTCTCGCCCATGTCGATCCTGCCATTCACGCCCTGATTAAGCGTGAGGAGCAGCGCCAAGAGCAGAACCTGGAGCTGATCGCCAGCGAGAACATCGCCAGCCTCGCCGTGCGCCAGGCCATGTCGAGCGTGCTCACCGATAAGTACGCCGAGGGTTATCCCGGAAAGCGCTACTACGGCGGGTGCGAAGTGGTGGACGAGGTCGAGACGCTTGCAATCGAGCGTCTGAAGGAGCTTTACGGAGTGAGATTCGCGAATGTGCAAGTGCACAGTGGCGCCCAAGCCAACATGGCCGTCTATATGGCCTTTATGAAGCCGGGCGACACGCTTATGGCGATGAATCTGGCTCACGGAGGTCACCTTACTCATGGCTCGCCGGTGAACTTTAGCGGCCAACTGTATCAGATTGCGCCCTACGGCGTCGATCCGGAAACCGAGCAGATCGACTACGACGAGATGCGAAAGATCGCTCTGGAAAGCAAGCCCAAGATCATCGTTTCGGGTGCAACTGCCTACCCCCGAACTTTCGATTTCTTGCGCATTCGAGAGATTGCCGACGAGGTCGGGGCGCTGCATATGTGCGATATGTCGCACTACAGTGGGCTCATCGCGGGCGGCCAGTACCCGAGCCCGGTTCCCCACTGCGACATCGTGACCAGCACCACCCACAAGAGCATCAGGGGCCCCCGCGGCGGCATGATCCTGTGGAACAACGAGGAGCTGAGTAAGGCGATCAACATGAGCGTGTTCCCCGGCATCCAGGGCGGTCCGCTCATGCATGTGATCGCGGCCAAGGCGGTGGCGTTTGGAGAGGCGCTCCAACCCGCTTTCAAGCATTATCAAGCCCAGATTCGGCTGAACGCCGATGCGCTCGCCTCGGCCCTGGTGGCCGAAGGCTTTCGGCTGGTGAGCGGCGGAACCGAGTCGCACCTGCTTTTGGTGGACCTGCGCAGTTTCAATATCACGGGCAAGGTCGCCCAAATCGCCCTGGACGAAGCGGGCATCACCACCAACAAGAACTCGATTCCGAACGACCCCGAGAAGCCCTTTGTGACCTCAGGCATTCGACTTGGTACCCCCGCTGTGACCACGCGTGGCATGAAGGAGCCTGAGATGGTCGAGATTGCGCGACTGATCGCAAAGGCGCTTCGAACGCCCGAGGACACTGAAGCGCTTCACCAAGTGAAGCGCGAGGTGATGGCGCTCACCTCGCGCTTCCCGATCCACGAAGTCCCTTAGGCCGAAAGCGGACGGAGTCGAATTTGGGGGGCCGGGGTTGCTTCGGGGGCTGCGTCGGTTTGTAGGCCCTTTCGTAGGCTTCGGCGCGCCCGGTGAAGGCGGCTCCGCACGGTGCTCATGGGCACTCCGAGAGCTTCGGAAATGTCGCGGTGCTCCATCTGGTCGATTTCGGCCATGACGATGATCGCAAGTTCAGCCGGTTTGAGTCCTTTCATGGCAGCCTGCAATTGCTCGCTCATGGTCTGATCGAAAATGAGCTGCTCAGCGTTCTTTGCCGGGTCGGCTTGATCGTAATAGGTCCACGTGCCCGTGGACTCCAGCGGCGTGGCTTGCGGAGGCGGGACGATGACCGGGCGTCGGGACCGAACCCTCTTCATGTCCAAGAAAAGGCGCGTGACGATACGCAGAATCCAGTTCTCAAACGGACGGTGGCCCTCATAGGACTCGAAGCTGCGGTGGGCACGCACGAAGGCGTCCTGGGTTAAGTCCTCTGCGTCCTGGCGATCCATGCAGAGCCTGTAGGCTACGTTGTAGACCTTTTTGTACGACTGATTCATCAAGCGCTCAAACCGCTCGGATTGCAGGGTTGCCGGAATGGATGACATGGGGCACGCTTCGTATCATCCAATTATAACATCATTCTTTACTGATTGGTATAGATACTGTTGGCTTCCACAAAAAAACAGACGAGGAGCTCTCGCCTGTTTCTTTTTACGGGAGGATGCGGCGCTTGCCCGGCCCGATGGAGGTCTTAGTTGTGGCCTTATACACCACGTAGATCACTCCGCCCAGAATCAGCACTGGCATGAGTGCGCCCAACACACCTGCGACAAAGCGTAGGACCCAAAGCACGAGGACGGCGCCAATTACGAGCGCGGCAATACTCCACAAGACTGGTTTCATTGGTTCATCCTTTTCGACATTCTACAACTGAACCTGTTCCATGTGTTCGCCCGTCCCGGGACGTTTGGCGTTTGGAGCCGGTAGAGTGTCACTAAATGATCAAAGTGCCTGTCTTTGGCCCGCGCGTCGATACGCTCGCCGATCCTGACTCGCTGAAAGTGGATGCCGAGCGGCTGGCCGACTGGCTCGTTTGGTTTTTGCAGGAGGAATGCACACGGCAACGGGGCATCACGCGCGCCGTGATTGGACTGAGTGGCGGCGTGGATAGCGCGGTGGTGGCCTACCTGTGCGCCAGAGCCTTTGGTCCGGATCAGACCCACGTTTTTATGATGCCGTACCGGGTTAGTTCGGCCGATTCGTTGAGCCACGCCCAGTTGGTCGTCGACGATCTAGGGCTCCCGGCGCGCACGGTGGAGATGACCGCTATGGTCGACGGCTACTTAGGCCAGTACGAGCCCGACGCTAGCCCGCACCGGGTGGGAAATGTCTGCTCGCGGTGCCGGATGACCATCCTTTTTGACCAGAGCGCCAAGCTCGGAGGCCTGCCGATCGGCACCGGCAACAAGACCGAACGCATGTTTGGCTACTACACTTGGCACGGCGATGACGCGTCACCTATCAACCCGCTGGGCGATCTCTGGAAATCACAGGTTTGGCAGCTCGCAGAGGCGCTCGGTGTGCCCGCATCCATCCGTACCAAAGCCCCGAGCGCCGATCTGATCCCCAACCAAACCGATGAGGGCGACCTCGGTATCAGTTACGCGCGCGCCGACCTGATCCTTAATGCCCTGTTGCGCGACTACCCCGCCGGGCGGCTCACCGAGATTGGCTTCACAGCGGACGAGGTGGCGCTGGTCCAAAGAAAGGTGGCCGGGACCCATTGGAAGCGAAAACTCCCGACCGTGGCGATGATCAGTGACTCAGCCATCAATGAGTACTACTTGCGACCGGTCGACTACCGCTAAAATACAGGTCATGCGACGATCTGTCCTTGTTTGCTATGTTGCCCTCGCCGTGAGCGCGACGGCTGCCGCTCCCACTCGGCTGGCAACTTTTGATTCACTGATGAAAGCGCTTAGCTCCGGCGAGACCGTAAACCTGGTGCTGGATTACGAAAAGATGAAGCTGCTCGTCGATGGTAAGGAAGTAGAGTCACCCAAAGCCATCGGTGGGATGAAGTTCACGCCCTGGGAGTACTTCGCAAAGGGCGTCATTCGCAATGACAAGGCTTAT
>JALHPH010000024.1 GCA_022842565.1 Fimbriimonadaceae bacterium | reverse complement strand
GCTTTCTTGGCGATTTTCGCGGCTTTCTCGTAACCGATATGGGGGTTCAGCGCTGTGACCTGCATCAAGTTGATGGCGAGGTTGTGGTCGATTTTCTCTCGATTTGGCTCGATTCCGGCCGCGCAGTTATCGAGGAAGGCTTGGCATCCGTCGCCCAGTAACTGTATTGACATCAGGACGTTGTGCACCATCACCGGCTTGAACACGTTCAACTGGAAGTTCCCCTGTGAGCCACCAAATGCGACTGCGGCGTCGTTACCAAAGACCTGCACCGCGACCATGGTCAGCGCCTCGCTTTGGGTGGGGTTGACCTTACCCGGCATGATGCTGCTGCCCGGCTCGTTTTCGGGGATAGTGATTTCTCCGATGCCATTGCGCGGGCCGCTGGCGAGCCAGCGCACGTCGTTGGCGATCTTCATGAGCGCCCCGGCGAGGGTCCGCAAGGAGCCGCTGACCTGCACCAGCGCATCGTGCGCGCTGAGCGCCGCAAACTTGTTTTCTGCCGCGACGAACGGAAAGCCGGTTTCTTTGGCGAAGTAGGCGGCTGCTCGCTCGCCGAATTCGGGATGCGCGTTCAGGCCGGTACCCACCGCCGTGCCGCCAATGGCCAGCTCATAGAGCCCGGATTCAGCGTGGCGCACCTCGGCAAGCGCGAAATCGAGCTGAGCCACCCAGCCGCCTACTTCTTGCCCGAGGGTGATGGGCGTCGCGTCCTGAAGGTGGGTTCGCCCGACCTTTACGATCTCGGCAAACGCCACGGCTTTCGCAGCAAGGCCATCTCGCAGCGCCTGAACACTTGGATACAGCTGGCGGTGCAGTTCCTCGACCACGGCAATGTGCATGGCCGTCGGGAAAGTGTCGTTGCTGCTTTGGCCACGGTTCACGTGGTCGTTGGGGTGGACGGGAGTTTTGCTGCCCATCTGCCCACCGGAGAGTTCGATGGCGCGATTGCTGATGACTTCGTTCGCGTTCATGTTGCTTTGCGTACCGCTACCGGTCTGGAAAACCACAAGCGGGAAATGGTCATTCAACTTCCCTGCGATCACTTCATCGGCAGCTTGAACAATGAGCGCGGCGAGGTCGCCGGGAAGCTGGCCTAAGTCTCGGTTTGCCTCAGCCGCACCCTTTTTCAGAATTCCGAGCGCCCGAACGATAGCCGGCGCCATGAGATAGCGGTCTCGCCCGATGGGGAAATTCTGGATGCTGCGTTGGGTTTGGGCACCCCAATAGCGAGAGGATTCGACCTCAAGGCTGCCCATAGTGTCCGATTCGGTTCGCGTGTTCATGCTTCTGCTGATAAGGGTACCGCGAGTCTGGCTGCAACCACGGGGGTTGCTTTCGCGTCATCATGCTGAAGATGGCGACCGTTCGATATAAGCCGGGTGAAGCGCTGCGTTGGCTGGAGGGTGGCGCGGACCGCATCCGTGAAAGCTCTTGGCGCAAAGCGACCAGCGTGTTTCGTCGCGAGGGTGCCCGCAGCGTCGGGCGAGACGTCCGCGATGTAGCAGGCGCCCTGTGGGACGTGGGCGCAGCCACCGTGGCTGAGTTCGCGCGTAAACAGGCCGAGGCAGCAGAGTACGTGCTGGATGACGAGGCCTTCACCGTGGTGAGCCTTGCCGGTCAAAAGCGCGCTCCTTATTCCACCATCAAGCGCATGGTGATGCAGGGCGATCGCTGCCTGGTGGTGCTGGAGCGAGGCAGCATCACGATCCGGCCCTTTGCGCACCTGAGCGCGGGCCGCGTGAGGGTTCCCATTGGGTGGTCGCGCAATGGCGTCGAAGTGCCTTTCGAACTACTGATTGAAGAGATTTCGGCGCGGGCCGATGTGGAAGTGGACATTGAATAACGGATGGATGGGGCCAGAACCGGCCAACTGGCTGGACGTGCTCGACTTCGCGCTTAGCGAGGACCTGGGTCCGGGCGACCTGACGCGCTCGCTCTTTCGCGAGAGCGACGTGCGTGAGGGCTACATCGAGGCTCAAGGCGAGGGAGTTTTGTGCGGAGTCGGGATCGCGGCGGCGATCTTTGGCGATGTCGGCGAGGTCGATGTGCAGATGCGCGACGGCGAATGGTGCGAGCCGGGTGATGTAGTCATCGGCTTTGAGTGCCCCGTCGGCGAAATGCTAAGCCGCGAGCGGACTGCTCTGAATTTTCTGATGCACCTAAGCGGCGTTTCGACGCTGACGACCGAGTTCGTGCAGGCGGTGGAGGGGACCTCGGCGCGAATTGTGGACACTCGCAAGACGATTCCGGGGCTGCGCTCGCTGCAGAAATACGCGGTGCGTTGCGGAGGCGCGACGAACCACCGACTGGGTCTTTACGACGCGGCGATGATCAAAGATAACCATATCCAGGCAGCTGGCTCGATCCGGAATGCGGTCGAGAAGCTACGAAAGGCGATCCCGTTTACCGCGAAGATCGAAGTGGAATGCGAGAACGAGGCGATGGTGAAGGAGGCTGTGGAAGCGGGCGCAGACATCGTGATGCTGGACAATATGAAGCCCGACCGAATGCGTAGTATCTGCCAACAATATAAGGGACGGATGCTTTTTGAAGCCAGCGGTGGTATCACGCTAAGTTCGGTTCGAGCGGTCGCCGAGAGCGGAGTGGATTTGATTTCGGTCGGCGCATTGACTCACTCGGCCCGGGCGGTGCCACTGCACTTGGAACTGGTGGAGCGCGAGAAACCGGGCAAGCGACGGTGAGGGTACTTTCAGGGGCATGAACTGGACCCGAGTGCCCGCCGACCAAGTGGAGCTGCGCGACGCGATATTGCGCCCTCTCCAAGATCGCTACCTTGGGCAATCAGGGGCCTCTTTCTATGCCAGCGTCCCCAGCGTGATCGGAGCGCACTTTCCGACTAGTTTTGAGGACGAGGACCGCCGCTTATGGAACGCCCTCCCTGCCAGCTTTTTCCAGTTTTTTTGCACTTTGCCTGGCTCTTGTGTGCAAGTTTTTGCGCACAATTTGCCCATTGATGAGTTGCAGAATCTGGGCGGGCTTTGTATAGGTTTGGAGGGGGATCATTTAGGAATGATCCATCCGTTGGCGCTCGATGCCCATGTGGAGGTTTCGGGCAAAAAGGTGGCTGTTTCAGCGACGACCGGCTTGCCGCATCGCGGCGACTATGAGGTGACGCTGCACCCCAAGGAGCCTGTGGAGTTCGCACTTGCGATTCGACTCCCGAGTTGGGCATCCGATACCGAGGTCGACATCCCCGACCATTACGGCGAAATGGAATACGAGGACGATTTCATCCTGTTGCGGCGCGTTTGGACTGCAGGCGACTCGGTGAAGGTCAACTTTCGGTTCATGCCCGAGTGGCTGGTTGCCGCGGAGTGTTACGAGGAGCTCTCGGGGCGGCTTGCGCTGCAGGCGGGGCCGCTCATCTATTGCTTGCGCGAGAGCGAGCTTGGCGTTTCACCCCAACACTTTGCGGCAGCAGCTGCGCAAGAACTGGAGTTCGATGAGGACGGGACACTTTGGGTCGATGGGGTTAAGGACGCGCCAATCCCTGAAGAGTGGACGCCCTTTCCGCCGTATGATGGCGGCGAAGAGGCAGTGGCGGTGCAACTCACGCCATTCTACAGGTGGGGCTCGGAAGGGAAACAGCAAATGCAGGTTTGGCTGCGGAAAGTTTAACGATGCCTGAACGCAAGAAGATCGTCATTCTGGGAGCAACGGGTAGCATTGGCACCCAAACCTTAGACATTTGTGCCCAACATCCGGACCGGCTCGAAGTGGTCGGATTGGTGGCCAACCAAAGCGCCGATCACCTTAAGCAACTCGCCGCCCAGTACAGCGTCCCCGACTTAGCTCTGATGGACGAGCGCGCCGCGAGCGAACACGGACTCCCGGGTGGCATGGACGCGATCGTACAGTTGGTCACCCGGCCTGACGTGAGGTGTGTCGTTGTGGCGGTGGCTGGCGTCATTGGGCTTGCGCCGACGCTCGCGGCCATCCACGCGGGCAAAGACATTGCGCTTGCAAGCAAGGAAGTTCTGGTCGCCGCTGGTGAAGTGGTGATGCCTTTAGTACAAGAAATGGGCATTTCCTTTACACCGATTGATAGCGAGCACAGCGCGATTTTCCAATGCCTGCAGGGCACCACGCCCGACCAAGTCGAGGGCATCATCCTCACTGCAAGCGGCGGTCCTTTCCGTGGAAAGAAACGTGAGGAGCTTGCACACATCACCGTGGATCAGGCGCTGAATCACCCCACCTGGAACATGGGCGGCAAGATCACCATTGACTCAGCCACGCTCATGAACAAAGCGCTCGAAACCATTGAGGCGATGTGGTTGTTTGGACTGACGATGGATCAGGTCTCGGTGGTGGTGCACCCGCAAAGCATCATTCACAGCATGGTGACGCTGAAGGACACAAGCGTCTTGGGGCAGTTCGGCTGGCCCGATATGCGCATTCCTATCCAATATTCTCTGCTCTATCCTGAACGAAAAGCGAACCAGCTACGAAAGTGGTCGCCGGTCGAGACCCCGAACCTCACATTCGAAGCGGTGGACCAGGAGACCTTCCCTGCGCTTGGGCTCGCCAAGCTCGCGGTCGAGCGTGGCGGCACCACCTGTTGCGCCTTTAACGCCGCCAACGAGGCAGCGGTCGCTCACTTTTTGGCGGGACGCACCGGGTTTCTTCAAATTTCGGAGCTCGTTGCGAGTACGATTGAGGAGCATGTGCCCGTGGAGCCAACGCTCGAAAACCTGTTACAGGTTGATGCATGGGCCCGAACCCACATAGAACACCAACTCATTCATGGAAAGCCTTAACGCACTTTTAGACCTCGCTCGTGGGGCCGTCACTTTCTTCTTGGTTCTCACGGTGCTGATCGCCGTTCATGAGCTGGGCCATTACTGGGTGGCGAAGCTTTTTGGAATGAAAGTGGACGCCTTTGCGGTGATGGTCGGTGGAATCCGTAAGACCCCGCTGGAGGCGACTGCGCCAAAGAAGATGGTTCCGGCGAGTTGGGTTGCGGCGGCCTATAGCGCAACGGCCGTGGTGGCTTTTGTGAGTGCGAATCAGCGCTTTCTCGCTGCTTTCGAATTCGCCATGCTCCTATTGGGCTGCGTGCTGCCTGTTTGGATCGCTCTCCGTCTCGCGAATCTGTACCACATGCAGCCGATCGATGCGCTCCGCCGACTGGGGGCCTGCTATATGGTCGGCTTGTTTCTGCTGGCTTTCGGCACCGGATTCCGAGGAGTTACGCTGATCAATGTTTTGGCGGTGCTTATCGGCGCATCGCTGGTTGGGCTGCTGATCATCTATTACGCGCCACTCGGCATGAAGATAGATGACAATGACGACTCCATGGGCCATGGCGCGATTCAGGTGAATAACGAGCCGATGCACGTGCGCTACCGACCGATTTGGCACACCACCAACAAGGAGGGCACTGAGTTTAGCCTGCTGGCTCTCCCGCTGGGCGGCTTTGCCAAGATCAGGGGGATGGTGCCGAAAGAAGATGGCGGCGAGGCGAAGATATTGGGGGGGTTCTATACAAAGCCTGCGTTCGCGCGGCTCATGACCCTCTTCGCCGGGCCGCTCTTCAGCGTGGTGCTCGGCGTCTTGATCCTGTTCTCCGCATTTGCGGTTTTCGGCGTTCATAGGCCTACTGAGGCTCCGGTGATCGGCGGGACATCCCCCAAGGGTGCCGCGGCGCAGGCTGGTCTGAAAGATGGCGATCGGTTTGTGAGCATTGATGGTCAGCCCATCACTAACTTCTATGACGCCGTCGCAGTCGTGCGCGATCGGGGCGGCAAGGCGATCCCCATTGTCATTGAAAGAGCCGGAATTCGCCTGGAGAAGACTGTCACGCCCATCCTCGATGAGGAACCGACAATGGTCTTGGGGGCCGATCTTCAGCCGACCGGACAGTTCAAGCGCCAAGGCAAACTCGGCATCGGCCCGGAAGTGAAAACGAACAAGGTGGGTCCGGCTGAGGCGCTCCAGGAGGCCTTTGCGGTTCCCGGAAGGTCTGTGCGCAGCTTCATCGGCCTTTTCATGAACGCCGACGCTTTCAAGGCAAATGTAGGCGGACCCGCTGCCATCGCCTCTGCCACCCAAGAGGCGAGCCGCAGCGGATTCGAGTCGGTGCTTTTGCTGGCTGGCCAGCTGAGCATCGCGGTGGGCATCATGAACCTGTTGCCGGTGCCACCGCTCGATGGCGGGCAGATGGTGGTGGCGTTTGCCGAGATGCTCCGCGGAGGCAGGCGACTCAGCCTGAAGGTTCAGCACACCATTAGCACCGTGGGTTTCATGCTGGTGCTCACCCTGATGCTGTTCGCGCTGAGCCAAGATATCGGTCGAAACGTCGGGCGCTAGACCGGCCCAGGTTCCTGGGCGATGTTCAGCGAACGGTAGATAGCAACGCCCGCCACCACGTGCAGCCTAGAAAACAGGATGCCGTAGTTTTGGCCGTTGTAGACCACTGTCGGGAACGCCGGGATCGCCACCGACGCTTTGATGAACACGCGGTACATCGGCCGGGCGGAGGCGTCCGCCGTCGCTTGCGCCATTACGTTTCGCGCCTCGCTAGGCCCCACCACGCGGACTATGCCCTTGAGCGCCACTCCGTTTAGAGTCATGTCCTCGCCAAGGTGGTCGATGACGGCGCTGGTTCCTTCGACGAGCGAGGTCACGAGATCGCCTCGCCCCCTTGCTTTCCGGTGACGCCAAAAACGCTCGCGAGGGGCCCAAACTTGGGATCGCTCACCAGATAAGGCTTCAGGCGCGCGGTCCCGCGCTCAATCAGCCCGCCTGGGTCGAGAGGCGGCCGTGCGCCGGGGGAAGCTTCCAGTTCGCCAATTCGCCAACCCCACGATCGCTCTGGCAGCCGCAGCCAGCGCGCGTAGATCATGCCCGCTGCAATTTCCTCGCCCGCCACCCGCAACACGGCCTGTAAAGGCACGTTGGATGGCACCGCCGCGATGACTTCGGGCCGCAGGACGTGCTGCATGATGGTGTCCACATCACTCACGACCTGGTCCACAAACGTATCGGAAAGCGTTGGCGAGAGGCCCGCCCACCAAAGGACGGTGCTACGCTGGAGTCCGAACACCTTTAGCGGCCACCTTGCTGAACGCGGAGCTCGGAGCCACGGGCCATGATCGCGTTGCTATCACGCACGGCCATCGTCAGCGCGTCCAAGGCTTCTTCCATGCGCTGAAGCGCTTCTTCTTGACTTCGGAACGAGACCTCGAAGAGGCTCAGAGTTTTGTTGATGATGCGCTCGCTCATGTGCATGCCCAGCCGCACCACCGCAAAGGAGGTGCCCACCAGGCCCACAAGGAGCGCCACGATTTCGATGACAATATGGGATTCCATAGGGTTCTTGAATGAAAAAGCGGCCCGGCAGCTTGCGCTACGCGGGCCAAGGTTGAGGGTGGTTTCTTTAGGCGAACTGGCCGAAGGCGGTTTGCCACAGGCCGTAACCTACGTTGTAGCGTCCTCGGACGCCGTACAAATACTGGTCGCGCATGAAAGCCGCTTCGGAGCTCGAACCGCCCTCCAGTGCCGTGAATTCTATCGGAACGTCCGAACGCTGCTGCAGGATGATCGCGCGCATGGCACGGGTGGTATCCAGCAGGAACCAGTTCGCAGCCGACGCCCCGCGAAGAAATGGCGAGAGCACCACTTTCAGCTTGCCCCGGAAAACATTCTTGTGATTGGTCGAGTTCGCGTCGGATTTGTGAACGGCCGTGACGCTCTCAACCAGTTCCAGCGCAGTCCACCAGTTGCTCGGGCCGACCAGAAGGGTATCGGGAATGATCCCAAGCGGGATGCCCTGATCGTCGGTAAAGCCCATCATGGTCGACATGGAGGTGGCGAGCGTCGAAGACGACAGCGCGTCGAGGCCGGTGTTTTCGGCGCTGCCGCCGACGCCCATGCTGTGAGTGCCGAAGAACGCCGCTCCGTCGTAACTGGTGCTGGCTTCGCCTGCGACAAGCGCCTCGACCACCAATTGGTGGCGGTGCACAGCGACTCGCTCGGCCATATCCCGCACACGCAGCCGGATCAGGTCGAGCTGGTCATCCTCCATCGCCTTGCGGTCGACAGCAAGGGTCGCTTCGAAGGTTTTATCGGCGATGCTCCAAGAGTTTTGGCCAATGCCCTGCGGGCGTCGCTCATCGATGAACTCGCGCATGACGGGGTTGGCGGCCAGCCAACCGTAGCGCTGCACCGGAATGGTGGTGTTGATGATGGTCGCGAGCTGTTCGGCGACTCCATCCTGAATGAGGTTGCGGTATGCAAGGTCGAATTCGGTACGCAGACCGGGAAGCAGAAGATCGGGGATATCAGATCGTGTGAGTGCCATAGTTTCGTTTAGACGGAGTAGTTGTCGATGCGCACGCGGGCCGCGGATTGTCCGGTTGAGCTGGTTTCGAGGGCCACGATGGTGCCGACGATGTATTGGTTGGTGAGTCCGGCCGAAGCGAGCTGAATCTCCCAGTCGGTGTTCGCATAAGCGACTTTGCCAATATCGGCCTGGGTCAGAGTCAACCCAGAAATGGGGATCATGAGGAACGACCCCGATTTGGTGATATTGACCGAGCGCGAGCCCGCCGTTCCGGCCGAGTTATCGACGCTCTCATTGGCCACGCCCACAAAGCGCAGACCGGCGGTGCCGTGCGCCATGGGCACCAAGAAGCCGCTGGCATTGACGCCGACAAGGGCGCCCTTGAAGATTCTGGTGTTGGAGATTCGGTACGAAACGACCAATCCGGGTCGTTCGAATGTTTCGTAAGATCGAGTGAGTGCTGGCATGATGGGATGTTTGGGGGTTAAAGGCTTCGCAGCACCGGCTTGCGCTTGGCAATTTGGTCCAGGCTGACATCGGGGAAATAGCGCTCATAGAACGCGCGCTCTTCGGGCAAGAACAGAGCCGAGGAAGAATCCTGCGGGTCGATGCCCTGCTCCTGAAAGAGCGCATGAGCCGGAAGCGACTGGAGGAATGCATCAAGACGCGCAACCAGGTCGCCGCCGGCGCTGAACTGCGGCTGAGCAGCGAGTTGGTAGAGCTTCATCAGGGGTTCGCCCTGTGCGGGGAGGATGCGGCCCTCGCGGATCCATCGCTGAACGCAGTGTTCGGCGGGGGCGGTCGGCGCGGGGGCGACTTCCGTCTCGAGCAGGCCAGCGGAGGCGGCACAAAACAGGCGCGCATCGGCCACGCGGGGCGATCGCACCAGGCTCACCTCCTGAAGGTGCTGCAGGTCCTCGGAAAGCCCGACCGAAAGCCCGGTCGCCTTGCTTCGCCGGATGAGGGCGTCGGCTTCGAAGGTCAGCGCCACCGTCCCGAAAAGCGCCGTACCCTCGCGCCAAATCTGGGTGACAAAGCCCAGCTCCAATGGCGAAGCGGAGTGCTCGATCAGCACGCCGACGGGCAGATCGAAATGGGCAACCATCGCATCAAGATCGCCTTCGGTCACCGTGGCTCCCTTGTCTGGGTACTCGCCGGCTTCAAAGAGCTTCGCTTTGCGCTCCACCCAGGTGACTTCCTCCAAAAAGAACATCGGGGGCTGCAGGCTGGCCGCGGCGTAGACTTCCAGAATGCGGACGCGCTGTTCAGCGGTCGGGGCGCGGCGTTGCCCGCGATAGCCGGGGCCTGATGTGGCCACCCAGCGTTGCACCTCCAGCGGAATCGAAGAGACGAACAAAGGCTCATTCATCACTGAGCCTTCGTCACAAATGTATCTTTTTGTCTACTGGTTTTTGATTCTTTCTTCTTGGGTGTTCTGCTAAAGTGTGGGGGATTATGCACCCGGAGACCCGTTTCCGCTTGCCCGCTGCTGACGCCATCTCTCTGGCGCGGACTTTTGGAACCCCTCTGTATGTGCTGGATGAAGCGACGCTCCGCGACCGCATTCGTACATACCAAGCTGCGTTGAACGAGCTCTGGCCCGCCACTTCCCTCACCTATGCCAGTAAGGCCAACGGTACGCTCGCGCTGCTGCAGGTCGCCGCGCACGAGGGCTGCGGAATCGACTGCGCGGGTGCGGGCGAGCTGCTTGCCGCCAGCCGAGCGGCGATCCCACCCAGCCGGTGCCACCTGCATGGCAACGCCAAATCCCCGGTTGATCTGGAACTGGCACTAGAACTAGGAGTGGGGATGATCGTGGTGGATAGCACCGACGAGCTGGAGTGGCTGATTCAGAAGGGCGCCCGCACAGTGCCCATCGCCCTGCGCATCAATCCGGGCGTCGGCACGAGCACTCACCAGAAGATTTCGACCGGCCACCTCAAGAGCAAATTCGGAATTCCGCTGCTGGACGGGCGTGCCGAAAAAGCGGTGCAGCGCTGCCAAGAAGCGGGCCTCAACCTTGTTGGATTCCATATCCATCTGGGGTCGCAACTGAGAGAGGCCGAGCAATTGGAACTCGGCGCGAGCGCCCTCGTGGAGTTCGCCATCGAGATGATGCAGCGCCAGAGCCTGGATGTGCGATATCTGAACCTTGGCGGCGGGATCGCCGTTCGGCAGCTCCAGAGCGACCCGCCCGTGCGAGTGGGTCAGTTTCTGAAGGCACTTTTCCGGCCCGTCGCCGCGAGGCTGCTTCAAGAAGGCGTGATGGCCACGCTCGCCATCGAGCCCGGGCGCTCGGTGGTAGCCGAAGCCGGGGTCACGCTCTACCACGTGATGGCGCGAAAGGACATCGGCGATTACAAGCTGCTGGCGGTGGACGGAGGCATGAGTGACAACCCCTCCCCTGCGCTCTACGACCGGAATTTCGACGTCGTGCCCACCCGGGAGGACGAATGCGACACGGCCTTCAGCATTTACGGAGCCCACTGTGAAAGCGACCTGCTCTTTCCGAATACTATGCTCCCTGCGGACAGCCAAGCGGGCGATACGCTTCAGGTTCTTTGCACGGGCGCGTACAACTCGTCCATGGCGAGCAATTACAACCGCTTCCGCC
>JALHPH010000023.1 GCA_022842565.1 Fimbriimonadaceae bacterium | reverse complement strand
AGAAGCCCGCAAACATCAAAATTACACCCACGATCAGAAGAACGGGGTAGGGCAGTTTGGGAGCAGGTTTTGCGTGAGCCATGAATTGTCTAGTTGTGAGGTCGTCGGGGGAGCCTTGCGGCTCCCCCTAAAGTGACCCAGTCGCGCTTAGCGAATCTGGGTGAAGGTACCAGCCAGCACGAAGGCGGTGAGCAGGAAGACCAGCTCAACGAATGCCATTGCGATCAGCATAGCGGTTTGCAGCTTGCCAATTGCCTCTGGTTGGCGAGCCATGCCTTGCATTGCCGCCATACCAATCATGCCGAGTGCGATGGCAACACCAACGATGCCAAGTCCGAGTCCGATTCCAGCCATTTTTTTCTTATATTCTCCTTAGTTTTGTTTAGGTCCAAAAATGTTTTGTTTAGGCGTGTGCCGGTGCGTGGTCTCCATCGCTGCCGTGGTCCTCATCATGGTGAGTAACCAGCGAGAGGTACACGCAGAACAGTAGGCAGAACACCAGCGCTTGCACCAAGCAGGTGAGCAACTTGATGGGCAGCAGGAATGCTCCAAACGGGACGCCGAGGTATTGGCCGTTCCCGAGCGAGATCATCTTCGCTCCCAGTGCGTTCATCGCGTCGGTGGCTTCGTGGCCACCGAAGATGTTTCCGTAGAGTCGCACGCTCAGCGAAACGTTCTTCATCACTTCCGAGATGATCTCGATCATGAAGATCATGATGCTGATGGGGATCAGCGCTACACCAAGCTTGGGGCCTGAGAAGTGGATGAAGTGGCCGCCCACTCCATTGGCGCGCATGCCTTCCCATTGCACATAACCCACGGCAATAAACGCCAGCGCCAGGTTAAAGCTGAGGTCCATCGAGGGCGTGTAGGGAAAGAACAGGCCGACCAAGTTGGCGAAGAAGATGATGAGCCAGATCGAGCACACCAGCGGAACATAGTGCCGACCGTGGGAACCCACGATGCCCACACAGAGGTTCTCTATAAAGAGATAAAGCTGTTCGAGCCGCTGAGTGAACCAATTGGTGAAATAGCGCGGGGTGATGCCATTTCGAGCCAGACTCAAAACGCCGATGACGATGGCGAGCGTCAGGCCTGTATAGACCATCAAGCCCTCAAAACTGTAAAAGTGATGCCCACCCTTTCCGCCCGACGTTTCCGTCGCGGCGATCAGCATCCTGCTTACGTTTAGCGCATCCAGCATAAAGGCTTCTCTGACTTTAACTTTCGCGGGTGCTGCGGTCCGACACCCAGACGATTGCGCCGCAGTATACCAGCACCAAACCCATGCCGAATACCTTTTTTGCCTCTTGGTCCCATGACCATGTCCAACCCAGCAGAACGATCAGGGCCAGTAGCTTCATGTTGCAGAAAAGGAACCATTTGAAGGTTTCTGGGTGAAACTTCTTTTCCATGGCCACCGCAATGAGCTTGGTCATGGCCGCCAATCCGGCAAAGCTGAGTCCCCCGAAGGCCAAGCCTACGATAAAAGCGGCCCCCTGCGGCATTTACGATTGGTGTCTCGCTGAGATAATCACAACCCAAATGACAGCACAAACCATACCGAACACGGTCAGAAGCGCCGAGGCTAGGGTGCCGCCCACCTGCCTGTCGATCAGCCATCCGAGGCCATAGCAGGCAATCGGGAAGCCAATCAAGCCGTATGCCAGCATCAAGCCAAGCCCAAGCCCTTTGTAGGAAGAGCCGGTTGACTTTCGGTCATCTTCCACCACGGTCTTGGTTTTGTTGAAGACGACCCGGCCCGCTTTCGCGCGCTCCTCGATTGAGCGCAGTTTGCGTTCCATTTCATCCTCTTCTGGTTGGTGCGACTTTTCTTCGTCCATCGTCTCTCTAGTTGCTTGCTGTCATCATGGAGTATGGGCCCCTGCGGGGGCCCGCCGCCGCTTGTTATGGCCGAACACATCAACGATCCACGCCAAACAGAGATTCAATACGTCAAGGGAGTGGGTCCGCGTTTGGCCACGCTCTTTGGCAAGCTCGGCATTCACACGGCCTACGAGCTGGCGATGCACTTTCCCCGTCGCTATGAAGACCGGCGGAACCTGCCCAAACTGAAGTCTCTTCGGCCAGGAATGCAGGTAACGGTGCGGGGGCGCATCAGCCATGTGGAATCGAAAGTGGGTCGGTCGCGAATGGTCCGTGTCATTGCCGTGCTGAACGACGGCACCGGGCAAGTCACGCTCACCTGGTTTAACCAGCCCTGGCTCGCCAAAAAGCTGCGCGATTCGGACGGCGAGGTCATCGCTTTTGGGACGATTCGCGAGGGGCAATGGGGCTACGAAATGGCCTCCCCAGATTACGAGATTATCGACGAGGACGCGGAGCCAAGCGACTTCGGCGCGATCGTCCCGGTCTATGCCAGCACCGAAAACCTGAACCAAAAGGTGTTGCGCAAAGCGGCGAGGGCTGCGCTCGAGATGACGTTGCCGACTCTGCAGGACCCCATGCCGAGCCAAGTGGTCCACGAGGCTGGGCTGGAACCTTACGCTTGGTCGCTGCAGCGCATCCACCGCCCCGAGACCGAGGAAGAAATGAACCGGGCGCGGGCGCGGTTCGTGTTCGATGAACTCTTCACCATCCAGCTTTTGGTTCAACTGAAGCGGGTCAAAACCCAGCAGGAGCCGGGCATTGTCTTCCCGATCTCGCGCATCGTGGGCAGGGGCCAGACGACCGGGCTGTTCACGGAAGGGGAGATCGACCCCGGCGAAGCGACCCTCTGGGACCAAGCGGAGGCGTTCTTGCCATTCCGACTGACCGGCGCGCAGCGACTGGTCATCGGCCAGATTTGGGAGGACATGGAACGCCCGACGCCGATGAACCGACTGCTACAGGGCGATGTCGGCAGCGGAAAAACAGCCGTGGCGGCTTGCGCGATGCTTGCTGCCGTGCGATGTGGGTATCAGGCCGCGCTCATGGCGCCCACCGAGATCCTGGCCGAGCAGCACGCAATGAACCTGCGCCGGCTCTTCGAGCCTACTGGCATCGAAGTCGTGTTTCTCGCCGGAAAACTGAACGCCAAAACGACCGCCAAGACCCGCGAAGCGGTGGCTTCGGGACGCGCGCACATCGTGGTGGGAACCCACGCACTCATCCAAGAAGGCGTCAAGTTTGCTCAGCTCGGGCTCGCGGTGATCGACGAGCAGCACCGTTTCGGCGTGATGCAACGGGTCGCATTGCGGCAAAAATCGGACCGCGTGCCTGATGTGCTCGTGATGACCGCCACGCCCATCCCGCGAACGCTGGCGATGACGGTCTATGGCGATCTCGATGTGAGCGTGATCGACGAACTGCCGCCTGGTCGCAAACCGATCAAGACCCACTGGAAACGGCCCAGCGATCGGCCGAAAGTCTATGAGAACGTGCGCGCCTTGGTACAACAAGGGCGGCAAGCCTATTTCGTGTGCCCGGCCATCGAGGAGAGTGAAAAGCTGCAGGTCCAGGCCGCGGTGGACCTACACTACCGGCTCTCCGAGCAGGTCTTCCCCGAGTTCAAAGTGGGGCTGCTCCATGGTCAACTGAAGCCGGCCGAGAAGGAATCCGTCATGGAGGCGTTCCGGCAGGGTGAGCTGCACATCCTCGTGGCGACGGTGGTGATTGAGGTGGGCGTTGATGTGCCGAATGCCAGCGTGATGGTGGTGGAGGACGCCAATAGGTTCGGGCTCAGCCAGCTTCACCAGATTCGTGGCCGGGTGGGCCGAGGCGAGCACCAGAGCTTTTGCATCCTCATTGCCGATGCCTCCAGCGACGACGCGCGAGAGCGCATGGAGGTCCTAGTCGAGACGCAGGACGGCTTTGTGATTGCCGAGGCAGACCTGCGCATTCGGGGACCCGGAAGCCTGGTCGGGACCGAGCAAAGCGGCGTGGTTGACCTTCGCGTGGCGGACCTCATTCGCGACCAGATCATCCTGGAGAAAGCCCGTTCTTTTGCGGCCCGGATCGCGGAGAGCGACCCGCACTTGCAGAAGCCCGAGCACGCCCTGTTGGCGGCGAAGTTCACCGAGCGCGCCAGCGACCAGGCCTGGATCATCGTCAGCTAAGCCCACTGGTAGACTCCGAACCATGAGTTCAAACTTGCCGCACATCGACGTGCACGCGCTCCAAAGTTGGCAAGACGAAGGCCGGAAATTCGTTCTGCTGGACGTGCGGGAACCGCACGAACGCCAAATCAGCGTTCTACAGGGCGACACTCACATTCGAATGCGTGATGTGCCTGCTCATCTTGACGACTTGCCGCGCGACATGCCGATTGTGGTCTATTGCCGGACCGGCGGCAGGTCGGGGCAAATTGCCGAGTACCTTCTCGCCGCTGAATTTGAAGAAGTGTATAACCTAGAAGGCGGCATCAACCGTTGGGCCGAAGAACTCGACCCGTCGATGGTAGTTTACTAGCTAGGCCTAGCGGGGTTCGGCGAGCAAGGTAGCCAAGGCCGCACGGACCTTGGGATCGTCTGGCCGCGTACGCGGATCAAAACGGTAGCGCACATCGCCTTTGCGGTCGATGAGGAACTTTTCAAAATTCCACCGGACTTGGACTTCCGGTTCTGGCGATTGCGCGACGAGCCACTCATAGATTGGGGCTTGATCCTTACCGCCAACACTGACCTTCGCCATCATTGGGAAGGTGACCTTGTAGTTCTCCACGCAGAACTGCTTGATCTCTTTGTTGGTGCCTGGCTCCTGACCCCGGAAGTTGTTGGCAGGAAAGCCGATGACCACAAAGCCCTTCGGTTTGAATTCTCGATAGGCCCTTTCGAGCGCTTCGTACTGCGGTGTGAGGCCGCATTGGCTGGCGGTGTTCACCACCATCACCACTCGGCCCTTATAGGCGCCCATTTCGACGGGCTTATCGTCGATGTTCTTGACCTTGTGGTCGAAAAAGCTCATGGCACCACCGCCAAAGAAGACGCTAGCAGAGGCGCAGATCATGGACCACATTGCGACCGGGTTCATGCTTTATTTAACGGGTGCCGCGGCGACCGGTGTTCCTCTTTATTGTCTTTTTGGGTTGGGCTTTGCGCGCCAGGAGCAGCTGGATGGCTTCGTAGACGGTCAGGTCATCGGGCGTCGTGCCTTTCGGCAGGGTGGCGTTCGTTTTGCCGTCGGTGACATACGGGCCGTACTTGCCGTCGAGCACCTTCACCGGCCCCTCAGCGCCTTCTAGCTTGCCGAACTCCTTGAGTGGAGCCACTGCGACGCGCGTCTTGGCGACTCCGCCCCTGGCATAAGTTTTGGGTTGCTTCAGTAGTTCGCGTGCTTCTTCCAGCGTCAACTCTGCGGCGGCGCGCCAGTCGCCCACGTTGCGAATCTCTTCGCCGCCCTTCACAAATGCGCCATATCGCCCGATCTGCACGATAATCGGCAGGCCATCCTCGGTCTCGCCTAGGGCGCGGGGGAACCGGATCAGGACTTGTGCGTCCTCTGGAGTGAGCTCCGTGATCTTCATTCCGGGTGGCAACGAGGCGCGGCGCGGCTTTTCTCCGGCAGCGATTTCGTCTTCGGTGAGGGACATCTCAAGATAGTCGCCAAACCGGCCTTTGCGGGCAAAAATTTCACGTTCTGTTTCGGAATCCAGGGTGATGGCGCTTTGCATCTTGGCCTGGCCATTCAGGATCGCAAGAGCACCTTCCAGCGAGAGGTCTGCCGGGGGCAAATCGCCTGGTACCGATGCGCGATGACCGTCGCCACCCTCGCCCCGCTGAAGGAACGCTCCGTAGCGGCCAATTCTCACCGCGACACCCATCTTGTGTTCGGGGTCCTCGCCCAGCGGGATCGCCGGATAAGGGATGTCCGGGGTCTTCTCGTCCACTTGCTGGCTGAGTCCCTTACGCTCGCCCTGACCCAAGAAAAACTGCTTCAGATACTGGACCGAGTTCATCTCGCCCTCGGCAATTTCGTCCAACTCTTCTTCCATGCGAGCGGTGAACGCGAGATCAACCAGCTCAGAGAAGTTCTCTTCCAGGAGCGTTGTTACCGCGAAGGCCGTCCAGGTTGGGACCATTTCGGCGTTGCGCTTGAAAACATAGCCACGATCTTGGATGGTGGTGATGATGGAGGCGTAGGTGCTCGGTCGGCCGATGCCCTCTTCCTCCAGTTTCTTAATGAGGCTGGCTTCAGTGTATCGGGCGGGCGGGCTGGTGTGGTGCTCCAGTGCCTTCAGCTCACGGAGATCGAGTACTTGCCCGACTTCCAGCATCGGCAGGACCTTCTCGGTTCCTTCCAGCTCGGCTTCGGGGTCATCCGAACCCTCCACATAGGCGCGCAGGAACCCAGGGAAAAGGATTTCCTTGCCGCTGGCTGCAAACGTGAGCTTTTCGGGAGCGCTGACTTCCACTTCCACTTGCGTGCGGCGGAGCCGTGCAGCGACCATTTGGCATGCAATCGTTCGCTTCCAGATGAGCTCATAGAGTGCGAACTGCTCGGAAGTGAGGAACGGCTTGACGTCCGCTGGACGGCGGCCCAAGTCGGTCGGGCGAATGGCTTCGTGGGCTTCTTGCGCGCCCTTTGCTTTGGTCTTATAACGAACCGCCTTATCGGGCAGATACTCCGCACCGTAGAGATCGCGGATCACTTCGCGAGCCTGCTCTAACGCCCGGTCAGCGAGGTTCAGACTGTCGGTTCTCATGTACGTGATGAGACCGACGCGCTCGCCCCGCAAATCGACGCCCTCATAAAGCCCCTGCGCCACCTGCATGGTGCGCTTCGTGGTGTACCGCAGCTTGCGAGCGGCTTCTTGCTGAAGCGTGGAGGTGGTGAACGGCTTGGGCGGCGTTTCGGTGCCGGGCTTGGAATCCAGCTTGGTGACCTTCCAGGGCTCAGCTTTGCGAGCGCGGTCAGCGAGTCCCTCCGCCATGGGCTGATCGATCCACAGATGATCTTCGCTCAGTTGCCCGGTCGTGGGATCGAAAGATGCGCCAGTCGCCACGCGCTTGGCTTGCACCCGCACCAACTTCGATTCAAACTGACCGTCCTTGGCCCCCAGCACGGCGGAGAGGTCCCAATATTCCGCGCTGCGGAACCTGGCTCGCTCTCGCTCGCGCTCGACGCAAAGCCGTACAGCCACGCTCTGCACGCGCCCCGCCGAGAGCTTGGGCGCTACTTTCTTCCAGAGAACCGGCGAGAGAGTGTAACCGTACAGCCGGTCCAAAACGCGACGCGTTTCTTGCGCCTTCACCAAATCAAGATCAACTTGCCTGGGGCTGCTGAGCGCCGACTGAATCGCCTCTGGCGTGATTTCATGGAAAACGATGCGGGAAACGCTGACCTTCTTATTCGGCTTCAGCAGTTCAAGAATGTGCCAGCTAATCGACTCGCCTTCGCGATCTTCATCCGTCGCCAGCAACAAGTGGGTGGCGCCCTTGGCCGCTTTCTTTAAGGAGTCAACGTGCCGCTTCTTGTCATCGGGCACGATATAGACAGGTTCGAAGTCACCCTCAATATTGACCCCTAGTTTCCCCCATTTGGTTTTCTTAAGTTCAAGTGGGACGTCGCTGGCGCTCTCGGGGAGGTCGCGGACATGCCCAAAGCTCGCCAAAACATCATATTCCGGACCGAGGAACCGGCTGATGGTTTTTGCTTTGGCGGGCGATTCAACAATGACAAGTTTGGACATAGTGCGTTGCGCCTTACGTGAGAACACGTGGTTGCGGCGGCACGATGCTACCAACGATGCAGGCGGCCTGTCAACTCGGTTTCACCGCGAAAACGTGTTTTGGGGCAACGAACCGAAGCATAGAGCCGTTTACACTTCATGATGACACGCTGGCGCATGGCTCACTCACTGGCCCTGGGACTCCTTTGCTCAATCTGCTCGGCCGCAGAGGAGGCGTGGTACTCGGTCTACCTGGGTGGCAACAAAGTCGGCCACTCCTTCAGCCGCGAATCCGAGACCGCCGATGAGAACCGGCTGGTGGAATCAGAAACGGTGATGCGGATCGGCTTGATGGACACGCCTATGTCCATCACCATCGCCACACGTTCCGTGGTAGACCCCAGCGGTCGCCCCAAGACCTTGCGCTACGAAATGGTCAGCAATGGTCGCTCCCAAGTGGTGAACGCGGTCTACGGCCAGCAGTCCATCAAGGTCACGGTCGACAACGGCGGCCAGACCATGCAGCGGGAAATCCCGATTCCGGCTGGCGCGGTGTTGGTGGACGACGTGACCGGTGCGATAGTTCGGGATGGCATGGTCGTGAAGGGCGCGACCCGGACGGTCCACGTTTTGGACCCGTCGACGATCACGCTGGTCGTCAACAAAGTCACCACACGTGGGCAGACGACCACCGACGTGCGCGGAGTGAAGGCGACCGCGCAACTCATTGAGATTGAGGACCCGAGAGCCCTCACCCGCATCTACCTGAGCAACAAAGGAGATGTATTGAAGGTCGAAGGGGCACTCGGGCTCGTCATGCTGCCCGATTCCAAGGAGGTGGCGCTGAACATGAAGGGCGTTGGGACCACCGATCTTGGCCAATTGAACGCGCTGATCCCGGAGCCCGCGCTCGAAAGCAATATGGTCAGCCGCCTGACGCTGGAGATTTCCGGAATTGATCTCAGCCGTTTGCCCAACGAAACAGGGCACTGGGTGCGAAAGCATGGCAGCGGCTGGCGCGTGACCATCGCCCCTCCCAACGCAACCCGCTCAGGTCAGCAGGACGCCGAGCGGCAATCCGCCAGCATCGCCGCGGTGGGTCGTGCCGAGCCGCTCTGGACCAAGCCCGGCCTGCACATTCCGAGCGATCAGCCCCGATTCAAAGAAATTGCCAGCGAGATCGTCGGCGGCGAACTGAACGCTTACCGCGCCGCAGACAAGATTAGCCGCTATGTAGGGGGCATCATGTCGACCGACGCCAGCATCGGCGTACTCCGCAATGCCAATGAGATCATGGACACGAAGGTTGGGGTCTGCCGCGACTACGCGATCCTAGCCGCCACGATCATGCGCGCCGCTGGGTTGCCCACCCGATTGGTCAGCGGATTGATCTACGAGGGCGACCGTTTTTACTACCACGCTTGGGTAGAGGTTTTCACGGGTGCACGCTGGATGCCGTTCGACCCCACACGAGCGACGCGACCTTTCGACGCTACACACCTGAAACTTGCGCATGGCAATGTCGAGGAGGGCTTCACCTTCACGGTGCTCTCTGGGGCGAAGCTGAGCGTGCGTGAGGTTATATACACCAAGTAGGTGCTTTCTTGCGGTTTCTGAGGGTCTCTCTTTTCATCATCGGTGCAGTCGTCGGCGGGTTTGTGTGTTTCACTTACCTGCCGATGCTGCTGCAACAGATTTACGGTTGGAGCCGGATCCCCGAACCCGAGCGGGCCGCCTATGACCCCATCACTCGCGCTGCGCTTGCGGCCCTAGGGCTTGCGCTGGGAGCGGCCGTTTTTGGCAACGGCTTCGAGCGCGCCATTGCCGGTTGGGATCATCTGCACCCCGGTGACCGAGTCAACATTTTTATCGGCACCTTTTTCGGTGTCATCGTCACCGTGCCGTTTGGGGTGCTTTTCTCGCAGCAAGGGGCGATTCCGGCGGCGCTGCTGAGCGCGGGAATGATGCTGCTGGTGGCGTGCGTGGCCGTCTATGCGCTGCGGAGCATTGATGACATGCTCCCCTGGAGTAGGAACGCGGGGCGGGGGCGGCGGTCGGACCTGAAGGTTCTGGATACCAGCGTGATCATCGACGCGCGCATTGTCGATATCGTCCAAGCGGGCTTTCTGGACGGGCGGATGTACGTGCCCAAGTTCGTTCTGGAAGAGCTCCAACGTATCGCGGATAGCGGCGATTCGCTCAAGCGACAACGCGGGAAGAGGGGCCTGGATGCGCTCAAGCAACTCCAGAGCAGCGACCAGATGGAAGTGGCGAACCACGACCGATTGGCTCCGCCGCAGGGCGAGGATGTGGACGCACGCCTCGTCCGCCTGGCACGCTCGCTGGGCGGCGTACTGGTGACCAACGACCACAACCTGAACCGAGTCGCTGCGCTTCAAGACGTCAAAGTTCTGAACATCAACGAGCTCGCGCTGGCGCTTCGTCCAACCATCCTTCCTGGCGAAAACCTGTCGATCCTGGTCTACAAAGAAGGCTCGCAGATGGGGCAGGGCGTCGGCTATCTGGATGACGGCACGATGGTCGTGATTGAAGGCGGGCGAAAGTTCTTGGGGACCGAGATCGAAGCCGTGGTGACCCAAGTCCATCAGACCGAGCGCGGCAAAATGATCTTTGCCGAGGCACCCGGTTGGGCCGACGAGCAAGAGACCTATCGTGGGCGGCGGCGTGGCCCAAGGTAAGCCCACCGTTGCCGCGTTGGTTTTGTGCGGCGGTTCGGGTACGCGATTCGGCTCTGACAAGCTTCAATTTGAAGTCGCGGGCGTTCCCCTTTGGTGCTGGAGCGCCGAAGCATTTGCCGGGCATCCAGGTGTAGAGCACGTCATCGTGGTCGCCCGGCCCGATCTCGCGCCGCAGGTCCGTGAAGCGGGTTTTGCCGTCACCGAGGGCGGCGCCACCCGGCAGCAAAGCGTTCAAAACGGGCTCGCCGCGCTCCCAAAGCGGGTTACACACGTGTTGGTTCACGACGGCGCCCGCCCCGGCGTCTCGAGCGAACTGATCGACCGGGTGCTGAGCGCGCTGGATACCAACGCGGCAGTGATTCCAGTGCTCCCCATCGCCGACACCCTGCGGCACCGAGAGACTCACGAGGTGATTCCGCGCGACAAGCTGGTGAGCGTGCAAACTCCCCAAGCTGCGCGCCTGAGCGATTTGATGCTGGCTTACCAGAATCCAGACCCCCACGCCACCGATGATGCCGCCCTTTTAAAGGACATTGGCATCATTTGCTACCAGGTTGGCGGAGAACGTGATAATATGAAAGTGACCAACGAAGAGGACGGCGCTGTGATCACACGGTTGCTCGCAGTGCCCGAATCGCGCACGGGA
>JALHPH010000022.1:2578-11001 GCA_022842565.1 Fimbriimonadaceae bacterium | reverse complement strand
GCATGAGTGCCACGGCGCAACAATTTTTGGTTGGCATGGCCGATATGCACGTGGCAAAGGGTCACGCGATCTTTAACTGTCTCGGGCTCGGAAGTTGCATTGGATTGCTTTTCCACGATGTTCAGGGCGACGTGGCCGGAATGGTCCACATCATGTTGCCGGCCGCGTTTGCGGGGAAGCCAGTGGACAAGCCGGGCAAGTTTGCCGACACGGGCGTTCCAGAACTTCTGAAAGTCATGGAGCAAAAGGGCGCTGTGCGAAGCCGCATAAAGGTGGCCTACGCTGGCGGAGCTCACGTGTTCAAGTTCACCAACGATAGCGAGAAGGGGAAAATCGAAATCGGGGCTAGAAACATCGCCGCTGTCGCCGAACAATTACTTAAGTTGGGAATGCGTACGCTAGCCCACGAAACGGGCGGCAACCAGGGACGAACGGTGACCTATGACACAACGACGGGCCTTTTTAAGGTTCGAAGTTTGGTCGGTGGGGAGCGCACGCTATGCACAATCCGGTGACGACCGCCCCAAGCATCGAGTCGATCTTGGCGCGTTGTCCCGAGATCCCCTCGCTTCCAGTGGCCGCAACCCGTGTGGTGGAGCTGACGCTGAATAGCGACGTGGGTGCGAACGAAATCGCCCAAGTGCTCGGTCAAGACCCGGCGTTGGCCGCCAGGGTGTTGCGACTCGCCAACAGCGCCTTTTACGGCATGAACCGCCAGGTCGCAACGCTGAAGGATGCCGTTGTGGTGCTCGGGCTCAAGACGGTTCGCGAACTTGCAATCGTGGCCGGTGCACTGCCATGGCTGAAGAAGCCAGTAAAGGGTTATGCGCTGGAGCCGGGCGCGCTCTTGGCGCACTCCACCAGCCTCGCCGTTGGGGCCCAAAACATCGCCCGAATGGCTCGGCTAAAGATCGCAGACCAAGCCTATGTCGCCGGCCTGATGGCCGATATCGGCAAGCTCGTCATGTCGCAATCAATCGATGATCGACTCGCCGAGATGGTGACCCTGGGTCTTGAGGCAGGAATGACTTTTGACGAAGTGGAGCGCCGTGTGGTTGGGTTTGACCACAGCCAAATCGGTGAGTCGCTCACTCATTCCTGGTCCCTCCCCGATCCAATTGTCGCCGCCGTTCGGTTCCATCACGCTCCGCAAGAGGCCACCGAGGAGCATCAGTCCATCGTGGATTGCGTCCACGTGGCGGATTACCTCGCCATGGTCTGCGGATTCGGTCTGGGCGGTGATGGACTAAGTTACGCATTCGATGAAGGGGCCCTGATGCGCTTAGGCATCTCCGCCGACACTATCGATAGCGCAGTGGATGAATTTGTGATCGCCTTCGAAGCCCAGGAATCGATCATCAAGGAGCTCAGCCAAGCATGAAAACCAAAGTACTCGTTGTCGACGATTCCCCCTTTATTCGCAGAATTCTTTCAGACTGGGTTAGCTCGGAACCTGATTTCGAACTGGTCGGGGTCGGTACCAATGGGAAAGACGCCATCAAGATGGCGCAAGAGCTGAAGCCCGACGTCATCACGCTCGACGTAGAAATGCCGATCTGCAACGGCCTAGAGGCGCTTGAGCAGATCATGGTGAGCTCGCCCACCCGCGTCCTCATGGTCAGCAGCATCACCACACAAGGTGCCACCGCCACTATGAAAGCGCTGGAATTGGGGGCTTACGACTTCGTCACCAAGCCGCAGGGTAGCTCGAGCCTGAAGGTGCTGGAAGCCAAAACCGAGGTGCTGAGTAAGCTCCGCGCTGCAAAGCTGACCCGCCTCCACTCCGCAAGTTTCAAACGTCCGCCCGCCTCGCCGCTTACGCTGAAGAAAAGCGACAAGATCGTGGTGATAGCAAGCTCCACCGGAGGCCCGAAAGCGCTCAACACGCTCTTTCAAACGCTACCCAAAGGCTTCCCCGCACCCATTCTGATTGTCCAACACATGCCGCAGGGCTTCACCGATTCATTCGCTCGGCGACTGGATGGCGTGGGCACTGTGCCATGCCAAGAGGCCAAAGACGGCGAGCGTGTGGTTCCGGGGCTGGCCTTGGTGGCGCCCGGCGGTCTGCACATGACCGTGACCACACGCGGCACGGTCGCCATGAACGACGGCCCCAACCTGCACGGCACCAAGCCCGCCGCAGACCACCTCTTCAAAACCGCGGTCGAGGCTTATGGCAAGCGCGTGATTGGGTTGGTGCTCACCGGCATGGGTCGCGATGGCGCGGAGGGCGCGAAAATGATTTTGGAGGCTGGCGGATCGGTCTTCGGCGAGGCCGAAGAAACATGCGCCATTTACGGCATGCCCAAAGCAGCCAAGCAAGCGGGCGGGATTACGCAAGAATTCCCGATTCATGAGCTTGCTGGCGCATTGGTCAATGCCCTTGAAGGGAGAGTAACCCGTGTTGCCTAAGCCACAAGAATGGGATCAGTTTTACGCAAAGTTCAAGGCCAAATCGGGCCTTGATTTGCATCTGTACAAAGCCACGCAGCTTCAACGCCGCATCGTCAGCATGATGGAGCAGCGCGGAGCCAAGAGCCTTGAAGAATTCTGGGCTGGATTACTGGCCGAGAAAGACGGGGTTGTGTGGTTCCAGGACCGCCTGGCTATCAACGTCAGCGAGCTGTTCCGGAATCCGGAAAAGTACGCGGAGATGGAAAGCACCATCCTCCCCAACCTTCTTAAGCAAAACAAGAATTTGAAGATTTGGAGCGCAGGATGCAGCTATGGCGCGGAAGCGCACTCGATCGCAGCGATTCTTTGCGAGAAATTCCCGGGCAACCACAGGATTATTGGCACGGATATCGACCAAGCCGCTCTGACCCAGGCCCGCGCAGGCGAGTTCTCCGATGCCGACATGAAGGCAGTTCCCAAGCAGTATCAGAAGTACTTTGGTCGCGCTGCAAAAGGAATCGTGGCCACGCCGCAGCTCAAAAAGTACCTGCAGTTCAAAACCGGCAATCTTTTGGCCGACCGCTTTGAGAGCAGTTTCGACCTGATTTGCTGCCGCAATGTGGTGATTTACTTCACCGAATCCGCGAAGTCTGAGCTCTATGCGAAGTTCCTGGCCGCGCTTCGACCAGGCGGAGTCCTTTTCGTCGGAAGCACCGAGAGAATTTTCGAGTCGGAAAAGCTTGGTTACACTCAAGCTCTTCCCTTTTTCTACCAAAAACCAATCGAGGAAACAAAAACATGGCGAAACGCATCCTGATCACGGACGACGCGCTCTTTATGCGGGTCACACTTAAGAAAATCCTCACCGAGAACGGATTCGAGGTGGTGGGCGAGGCACAAAATGGTAAGGAGGCCGTTGAGCAATTCAAGAGTCTGAAGCCAGATATCGTGACAATGGACATCACGATGCCAGAGATGGACGGCCTGCAAGCGCTTAAGGCAATCAAGGAACTGGACCCCAACGCTCGGGTCGTAATGTGCACCGCAATGGGACAAAAGACAATGGTCGTGGAGGCCATTCAGGCCGGAGCAAAGGACTTCGTTGTTAAGCCCTTCCAACCCGACCGAGTGCTGGAGGCCATGGCTAAAGCTGCAGCCTAAGCAAGTCTCAATCCAATGAAAGTTGAGTTTATTTCTCCATTCGTACAGGGCGCCACGGCGGTGTTCAAGATGCTCTTGAATGTCGATCCAAGTCGGGGCAATTTGAGTGCTCGCCCGCAGCTTTTCACCTCGCAACAGGTGAATGTGGTTTGCGGCGTCGCTGGGTCTGTTTCGGGGCAAGTCATTTATGGAATGCCCGCCGCGACGGCTGATAAGGTCGCTGGCATCATGATCGGGCAACCGGTGGTCACGTTTGACGCTCTGGCTGCGTCGGCCATCGCCGAACTCGGAAACATGATTAGCGGCAATTCGATGATGGCGATGGCTTCGGCAGGATATGAGTGCGACATTACGCCGCCCACCATCATTCGCGGCACCAAGGTCTCCATTAGCACCTCGGCGCACCCTGCCCTTGTCATCCCGTTTATGCTGGGTGACCTGGGTGAGTTCGAAGTCACCGTCAGCCTTCTGGAAAAAGCGACCCAAAAGGCCGCCTAACTCGTCCGGTTCGCTCGATCAATCGGCCCCATCGCTGCAACGCCGCAGCCTTGGGGCCGTACTGCTATTCTAAGAAGCAACCATGGAACGCCTTCGACTCACTGGAATATCGACCCGCGCCTTTGTGACCGAAGGCGACCGCAAGGCCCTCGATGCGCTCGAGCGCCTGCCACTTCTACCCAAGGTGGTTCGAAAATTTTATGAACTCGGGTTTGACCGCTGGCTCTATGTGCACAACCTCGGTCGCGCAGTCCGGTTGGGGCCGCGCCAATGCCCAACGCTGTACAACATCCACCGTGAGGCCTGCGGCGTGCTGGATATGCCCGAGCCGGAGCTGTATCTGAGCAACAACCCCTTCACCAATGCCTTCGCGGGCGGAGTCGAGCGGCCCTATATAATGCTGCGATCCAGCATCGTCGATGCGCTCACCGACGAAGAGCTCTACCACCTGATCGGGCACGAACTCGGCCATATCAAGTCGGGGCACATCCTTTACTTCTCAGTGGCGCAATTCCTGGTGCCTCTTTTGGAGGCCGTTGGGCGCCGCACCATGGGCCTGGGTGATGCTGCAGCGATTGGGCTGGTCATGGCGTTCGCCGAGTGGTCACGGCAGGCCGAAGTCAGCGCCGACCGAGCGGGTCTTCTCGTTGCGCAATCCCCAGAAACTTCCATTCAAGCCAACCTGAAGCTCTGCGCCGGCCCGAACCGACTCAGCCACGAGCTGAGCATGAATGCGTTCCTCGACCAAGCCCGCGCTTACCGAGATACCGACACCATCGATTCAGTCGCCAAGATGGTTTGGTTTTATCTGATGAACTGGCAAGCCTCGCATCCGCTCTTCGTGCACCGGGCACATGAGCTGGATCGCTGGGTTGCGAGTGGCCAATATCAGCGGATCATGGACGGCATGTACCCCCGCGACCAGGTCGCTTAATCCCAGCGTTCAGCCAGTACTGCGGCCAGCGCTTCGAGGGCCGCTTCGTCGGCCTCGTTCAAACGCCCCACCGTATGCCCGTCAATATCAATCTGCCCCAGAATTGCGTCGCTGCCGAGTTCGCGGATGAGCACCACGATCTCGGACCGCGTTTCCAGGCTGCACGCCAAGTAGTTCTCTTCTTCGCGTACATCGTGGATGACCTTATTGCGATTCTCTGCAACCGCCGAACCGCAAACTCCAACGCCAACTTCGATTCGAGCATGATCGGTCGGCGCACCCACATAAGCGTCCAGAACCAGGATGTCCCCCTTCAGCGCATAGATTCCGCACCAATCGTAACCCGGGATCGCCGCCAGGTGCTCCATCGCAAACTGCCGAAGCCTCATGCCTTGCCGTTCACTGGTACGCACGGCCCCGAGGGTCTCTTGAAGTGTCATCCTGATAAGGATGGCATACGATGGTGCTGCTACAAGCACGCGCACTTGCGCGTATGACACTGTAGAAAAGTTCATGAGCATACGTATTCTTTCCCTCGGATTGATTCTGATTCCAGCGTGGGCGATGGCCAGCCAAGGAAGCGCAATCCAGCCTGTCTTCATCGAGTCTTTTACAGAGCTGCGTGCCTATCTTCCCGAGGCGGTCGATCCTGCGGAGCTAAAGGGCCGCGTGCAAGTGACCATCGCGGGCAAGCCTGTTGCGGTGCGCGAAATCTTGGGCGGCGAGAAGGCATCCCGGGCCAATGATCCAAACTTCGTCACCCTGCCCGGCAGCATTCAAGCCGCGCTCGGCGGCCGAGAATGGGACCCTGCCGGAGAAATCACGCGCATGTTCCGCGTAGCCGATGGAGTCTTCGAGTTCGTGGGCAAGCTCCCGGCGGGGCGTTATGAATACAAAGTCGCCCGTGGCGGCAGCTGGAGCGAGAATTACGGCAACGGATTCTCGTCCGGCGGCGGCAACATCGTCCTCGTTGTGCCGCGCGAGCAGCTTGTGCGTTTCGTGGTGGACTTCAATAAGCGAACCATTCTGGACAGCGTGAACAACCCCGGCGAAGTGCCAACTCCGTCTGGCTTGCTGCCCACTCCTCCGCCAGCCGACGATCGCGACACCAAGTACCAATCGGTGCGCATCCGCCTTGCCAGGCCGCTGACGGAGCGCGAACTCAGCCAATCCGGCACCATCACCCTGGGTCTCGCCAGAGCCCGACCTCTCATTGCCCGCGAAGTCCTTTCAGACAAGAAATTCCAATACAGCAAGAACGACCTCGGCTCACGCTGGTCCCCGTCGCAAACAACCTTCAAAGTCTGGTCGCCGGTTTCAAGCTCGGCGAATCTGGTGCTTTATCCCAATGCGAGCAGCCCAGCCAAACGCACCGTCCCCATGAAGCGAGGGGCCAGCGGGGTGTGGTTCGCCACGATTCCGGGCAATCTCGACGGCACCTATTACCAATACCACTTCGAATCCTATGGCAAGAAGCGGGTCGCGGCCGACATCAACGGCTTCGCCGCCAGTGCCGATTCCTCGCGCTCGATGGTGATCGACCTTGCGCGAACGAACCCAGCGGGCTGGCCCGCGCCCCGGCTCTTCCAGGGTCGCTCGCATGCCGATGCAGTGCTCTACGAAATCCACCTTCGCGATTTCACCGTGGACCCCGCCAGCGGCGTGAAGCCGCAATGGCGTGGAAAGTACCTAGGCTTGACTCAGCACGGAACCCGCGTCCCAGGCACCCAGTTCCCCACCGGAATCGACTACCTGAAGGATCTTGGCGTCACGCACGTGCACATCCTTCCTTTCCAAGACTTCAACCCCGGCAACTCCCAGGTTTACAATTGGGGCTACGAAACCACGCTTTTCAACGTGCCCGAGGAGCAATACGCTACCAATCGTAACGACTCGGCGGGTCGAATTCGCGAGACCAAGCAAATGGTGCAAGCCATGCAACGTGCCGGGCTGGGCGTGGTGCTGGATGTAGTCTATAACCACTCCGTGCCCAGCGAGGGCGAGTTCTCCGCTTTTTGGGAGACGGTGCCCTACTACTACTTCCGCACTAACGATCGCGGCGACGTGCTGAACGAATCGGGAGTCGGTAACGCCCTCCACGACGAGCGACCTATGGTCCGCAAGTACATCGCGGACAGCCTGGCCTATTGGACGCGCGAGTATCGGCTGGATGGCTTCCGGTTCGACCTCATTGGAATGTTTGCTCGGGAATCCAATATCGAGTTTGCCCGCGCCATCCGTCGCGAAAACCCGGCCGCCGTGGTGTACGGCGAGCCCTGGACCGGCGGCGGGCCGACCCGCTTCGGCAAAGGCGACCAGAAGTCAACGGGCGTTGCCGTTTTCAATGACCGTTTCCGCGGTGCGTTTCGGGGCGAGCTCGATGGCACTGGACCTGGGTTCGCGATGACTGGCGCCACGGACAGCGCGTTCGTTCAGCGCGTCCTCGCGGGTTCGCTTGACGAATTCACCGCAAGCCCCCTCGAAACGGTGAACTACGTCTCCGCACACGACAACCTGACGTTTTGGGACAAGGTCACCCGAAGCATGCCGTTCTTCTCTGCCGCCGAGCACGGTCAAGCCGTGAAGCTGGCCCATGCAGCAGTGCTCTTCAGCCAGGGGATGCCGTTCATCGAGGGCGGCGTCCAACTCGGTCGCACGAAGGGCGGAAACAACAACTCCTACAACGCGGGCGACGCAGTAAACAAATACGATTGGCAACGAGCGACCAAGCACACCGCCTTGCACGAGTACTTCCGGGGCATGATCGCCGTGCGAAAGCAGCACCCCTCTTTCAGGTTGAGAACCGCCGAACAGGTCCGGTCGGCCATGAAGTTCATGCCAGATCTGCCGCAAAACGTGGTCGGCTTCAGCCTGGATGGGCGGGTGGCTCGGGATTCTGCCGCCGAGATCATCGTGGTGCTCAACGGCTCGCGTAAGGGCCACCTGATGACTCTGCCCAAAGGGGATTGGCAAGTGCTGGTGGATGTCAAAAATGCTTCAGCTAAGGGGTTGCGCAAGGTGCGCGGCGCGGTAGACGTGCCGCCCATCAGCGCGATGGTGCTCAGGCGCTAAGGGTCCGGCGGGTACCCTCGTCCTATGAGTCACCAGGACTTGATCACCCGCCTGATCCCCAACCTCGCGAGCTTCGCAGGCACTGAACTCGAAGTCACTTCGCCCATCGACGGCTCCGTTCTGGCCAACCTGCGACTGGACACCGCCGCTGAAGTCGATCACAAAATCGCTGCCTCTGTGACTGCCTTCGAGGCATGGCGCGAGGTCCCCGGCCCCGTACGCGGTGAACTCGTCCGTCGGCTCGGTGAGGCGCTGCGCGAACAGAAAGAGGATCTGGCCAAGCTGGTGACACTGGAATGCGGCAAGATCCTCACCGAGGGGCGGGGCGAGGTCCAAGAGATGATCGACATCTGCGACTTTGCGG